>NZ_JAWOAI010000018.1:0-41116 GCF_033194735.1 Streptomyces sp. W16 | reverse complement strand
CGCCTCTACCCGTTGCCGGCCACGGCCGACATCCCCGACGCCACCCAGGTCTGCCGCTGTGAGGGCGTCAGCGCCGGCGAGATCCGGCAGGCCGCCGCGACCGGCTGGAACGACCTGCACGGCACCAAGGCCGCCACCCGCGCCGGCATGGGCCCCTGCCAGGGACGCGAATGCGGCCACATCGTCGCGGCGTTGACCGGACGGGGCGAGGGCGGGGCGGAGTGCTTCGCGGCCCGGATGCCGATACGGCCGCTGCCCATGGCCGCGACGGTCGAAGGGCGGGAAGTCCCGTGAACCAGCCCGACGTCGTCGTCATCGGCGCCGGCATCCTCGGCGCCAGTGCTGCCTTCCATCTCGCCGAACGCGGTTACCGGGTAGTGGTGTTGGAGCGCGGCGCACCCAACCGCGAAGGCTCCGGCACCACCGCGGGCAACCTGCACATCCAGGCCATCCACACCCGCCGCCCGGGCCAGGAGGTCCCGGTCGACAGCGCCCGCCTGCTGCCGCTGCAACGCCGGGCCTCCGACCACTGGTCGCAGATCGAGGAACGGCTCGGCGCGGACGTGGAGTTGCGGCGCGGAGGCGGCTTCATGGTCGCCGAAACCGCCGTACAGGAAGAGGAGTTGCGGGAGAAGCACGAATGGGAGCGGCGGGCGGGCATCCCCACCGAGGTGCTCACCGGCGACGAAGCCCGTAAGGAACTGCCGCTGCTCTCCGGCCGTGTACGCGCGGCGAGTTGGTGCTCGCTGGACGGCTACGCCAACCCGCTCCTGATCACCCCCGCCTATCTCGCCGCGGCCCGCCGCCTCGGCGTCGAGGTGCACGCCTTCACCCCGGTGACCGGCATCCAGCGGGTCGGCGACGACTACACGGTCCTTTCAGACGACCGGAGTTGGACGGCACCCGTGGTCGTCAACGTGGCCGGACCGTGGATCACCGAGATCTCCGCACTCGCCGGGTTGGGGATACAGATGTCCCCGGTCGCGATCCAGATGCATGTGACCGTGCGGGTCCCGCCGGTCATGCACCATCTGGTCCAGCACATCGGCGAGGGCATGTCGGTCAAGCAGGTCAGCGCGGGCAACCTGCTGATCGGCGGTGGCTGGCCGGCCGGCGAGCTGAACATGGCGGGCCGCAGCACGGTCAGCGTGCCCAGCATGGCCGGCAACCTCGCCCAGGCCGGGCGCATCCTGCCGTTCCTCGGTGATCTGCGGCTGCTGCGCATGTGGGCCGGACCGCTGGCCGCCACCCCGGACGAGATGCCGGTGATCGGCGAAGTCCCCGGCCACCCGGGCTTCTTCGTCGCGGGCGGCACCTACGCGTTCACCCTCGCCCCGGTGTGGGGTGACACGCTGGCCCGCCAAGTCGCCGGGGAGGCACCGGCCGACCCGGTCGACGACTTGGGTCCCGGCCGCCTGTTGCACGACGACGCCACCACTCCCGTATCGCCCTGAAAGGCACTCCCCCATGACCCTGAGAATGTTCGTCAACGGCCAGGCCATGTCCGGAGGCACCCTCAACCACGCACTGAGCGAGGCCCGCCTCCTCGGTCCCGCCCGCACGGCCCCCGCGTACCAATTCTTCTCCGTACGCGACGAGTTCCCCGGCCTGCACCCGGTCGCGGAGGGCGGCGCGTCGATCAACGGCGAGGTGTACGAGGTCAGTTACGAGGTGCTGCGCGAACGGCTCCTCCCCGAGGAGCCCGCGGAACTCGAACTGGGCGTGATCGCGCTGGCGGACGGCTCGGGTTCCTTCTCGATGCGGATGCGTGCCTCCGCGCTGACGGCCCCCGGTGTCGTCGACATCACCGCCCACGGCGGCTGGCACTCCTACCTCGCCTCTCTCTGACACTTCGTCCTCGCTGGAGGTCTGCCATGTCCCACCCCACATCGATCGAACCCGTCGCACCCGTCGACCTCGTGGTCCGAGGCGGCACCGTGGTCAACGCCGACTGGCAGGGCGCCGCGGACGTCCTGGTGGGCGGCGGCAAGGTGCTCGGGGTGGTGGAGCCGGGCGCGTACCGCACCGTACAGGCTCCCGGCACCACCGAGTTGGACGCTTCAGGGCGCCTCGTGCTGCCCGGCGGCGTGGACCCGCACTGCCATGTCGGCTTCACTTCGGGGGACTTCACCTCTCTCGACGACTACCGCCAGGCCACCACCGCGGCTGTCTTCGGCGGTACGACGACGATCGTGGACTTCGCCATCCCGCGCCCCGGTGAGAACCCGGCCGATGTCGCCGCGGCCCAACGGGCCAAGGCGGCACAGGGGTTGTGCGACAGCGCGCTGCACGGGTGCGTGGTCGAGTGGGACGAATCCGTGCCGGAGCAGCTGCGGTCGCTGGCCTCCGACGGCATCGTCACGGTGAAGATGTTCACCACCTACCGCGGCGAGACCATGGCCGACGAGAAGACCATCCTCAACGTGATGACCACGCTGCGGGACCTCGGCGGCATGGTGGTCATCCACTGCGAGGCCGACCACATTATCGCGGACACGCAGGAGCGCGGCGAGGCGGCCGGGGCGATCAGCGCGGGCCATCACGCCGGTACCCGGCCGGAGTTGGCCGAGAACGCGTCGGTCGCCGAGATCCTCGCCATCGCCGAGTCGGTGTCGGCCCCGGTGTACTTCGTCCACCAGTCGACACCCGAGGCGGTCGACCTGGTGGCCCGCGCCCGTGGCCGCGGAGTGCGGGCGTTCACGGAGACGGTGGCCCACCACCTTGTGCTGGACGACACGGCGTACGCGGGCCCGCACCCCGAACGCTTCGTGTGCTGCCCGCCGTTGCGGGACGCCGGCACGGTCGCCGGACTGCGCTCACGACTGCTCATGGGCCAGGTCGCGACGATCGGCAGCGACCACTGCTGCTACGACACGGCCCAGAAGGAGTCGGTGAGTCACGACGTACGGGCAATGCCCAACGGGCTGCCGGGAGTTGAGACGCGCATGCCGGTGATCTTCAGCGAGCTGGTGGTCAAGGGCGGTCTGCCGATGGGCCGCTTCGTGGAGTTGATGTGTGCCAACCCGGCCAGGCTCAACGGCCTCTACCCCCGCAAGGGAGTCATCGCCCCCGGCTCGGACGCGGACCTGGCGATCTGGAACCCGACGGCCACCCGCACCGTCCGCAGCACCGGCCTGCACATGGCCACGGACTACACGCCGTACGAGGGCATGCCGGTCACCGGCTGGCCGGAGACCGTCGTGGTGGGCGGCCGTCCCGTCGTCGACGCCGGCCGACTGACCGACGCCGAACCCCACGGCCGTCATCTGCGCTCGGGCCCACTGAGCCGGTCCCTGGTGTGCTGACGCGGGTGGTCGTTCGCGGCACGCGATCTCGTGGTGCGCGGCGCGAAGACCGAGTTCTCACCGGGAGGTGAACAGCCGCTCCGGCCCTGGTCAGAGTCCGCAGCCGCCGTCGCCGTCGCCGTCGCCGGGACGGCAACCCGGCCCGCGCCAAGATCGGTACGGCGCTGACGGCACGGCCCCCGTCAGCGGGGCTTGGCCATGGTGCGGCGTACGACGAGATGCGGAGCCAGGACCACCTCTCGGGGCTCGGTGCGACCCTGGTCGAGGCGTTCCACCGCGGCGGCGACCGCGTAGCGCGCCTGCTCCTCGGCTCCCTGGCTGACCGTGGTCAGGTCGAAGCAGCTCAGGCGGGAGAGTCTGTCGTCGTCGTACCCCGCGACGGACACCTCACCGGGGACGGACACACCGGCGCGGGCGAGAGCGGCCAGGACGCCGATCGCGCTCTGGTCGTTGAACGCGACCACGGCGGTGGGCAGTTCGTCCGCGTCGAGGAGGTGGCGGGCGGCGCGCTCGCCGGCCGCCTCGGTGTTGTCACCGCGCAGCACACGGATGTACGCGTCCAGACCGTGGCGCCGCATGGCGGTGCGGTACCCGCGGCGCCGGTCGGTGGCGATCACGCCCTTGCCGCCGTCGACGTATGTGATCTCACGGTGCCCGAGCGCCACCAGACGGTCGACTATCTGCCCCACGCCGGCGTCGTCCGCGGTGCGCACCACGTCCAGCTCCCCGTCTTCGATACGACGGCCCACGACGATGACGGGGGCCTTGCCGTCCAGTGCGGCGAGCGTGTCGACGGGGGCGGTCGGGCCGAGCAGGATCAGTGCCTCGCTGCGGAAGGCCAGCAGCGTCTCGATGGCGGTGCGCTCGTCGCGGGTGCGGGTCTGGGTGCTCAGGACGAGGTCGTAGCCGACCTCCTCGGCGGCCGAGTGGAGGTGTTCGACCAGGTCCGCGTGGAAGGGGCTGTGGACGTCGACCATGACGCCGAGCATCCGGGTGCGCCTGCTGGCCAGCAGGCTGGCGGTGCGGTCCACCTGGTAGCCGAGGTCGGCGGCGGCCTTCAGGACGCGCTGCCTGGTGCGTTCGCTGGGGCCCGCCACACCGCGCAGCACGAGGGAGACGGACGCGGTGGAGACACCCACGCGTGCGGCTACGTCTTCCAGCCGCGGGCGCCTCTTCGCAGCTGCCCGGCGGTGTTCCGCCCCGGCGTCCTCCACTTGTTCCTCCCGGCCGCATTCTTCTCGCGCAACGCCCTTGACACGCTCTCGAAACGAGTCGATAGTACCAGGAATTAAAGCGCTTTAAATTGTCCTGACGTTCCAACGAAGGTCGTTGGCTCGTCGCCCGCGACCGGCGGGGACACTCGCTCACCGTCGACGCCGCCCACAAGGCGGACAAGCTGTCGCGGACGGTACATCCGGCCACCACACCGCAATGTGAGCCCACTCCGGTCCTCCGGTCCTCCCGTCCTTCCTTCCGACCCCGGCCCATCAAGCAGCCGCGGACCTGCCGCCCTGCTACCTCTTTCAGTCGCACAGCGAGGTGCACGAACCATGAGCCGTACAGCCCTTCCCCGCTCCCGCAGAATCGCCCCCGTCGTGGCGGTCGCCGCCGCGGCCGCCCTCACCCTCGCGGGCTGCTCCAGCAGCTCAGGTGGCAAGAAGTCCGACGAGACCGCGGGCAACGTCTCCGCGGGCAAGGCGACCACGCCCCGTATGACGATCGCGATGGTCACCCACGCACCCTCCGGCGACACCTTCTGGGACACCATCCGCAAGGGCGCCGAGGCCGCCGCGGCCAAGGACAACGTCAAGCTCATCTACTCCAACGACGAGACCGCCGCCGACCAGGCCAACCTCGTGCAGAACGCGATCGACCAGAAGGTCGACGGCATCGCGGTCACCCTCGCCAAGCCCGACGCCATGAAGGCCGTCGTCGCCAAGGCCGAGCAGGCCGGCATCCCGGTCGTGGGCTTCAACGCCGGGCTGAGCGACTGGAAGAAGCAGGGCCTGCTGTCCTTCTTCGGACAGGACGAGTCCGTCTCCGGGCAGGCACTCGGCACCAAGCTCAACTCCACCGGCGCCAAGCACGCGTTGTGTGTCATCCAGGCCCAGGGCGACGTCAACCTCGAACAGCGCTGCGCCGGCGTGAAGAAGACCTTCACCGGCAAGACCGACATCCTCTACGTCAACGGCACGGACATGCCGTCGGTGAAGTCGACGATCACCGCCAAGCTCACGCAGGACAAGTCCGTCGACGAGGTAGTCACACTCGGGGCGCCCTTCGCGCTGACGGCGGTGCAGTCGCTGTCCGACGCGGGCAGCAAGGCGAAGGTCGCCACCTTCGACCTCAACGCGAACCTCATCTCCGCGATCGAGAAGGGCAGCATCCAGTTCGCGGTCGACCAGCAGCCGTACCTCCAGGGCTACTTGGCGGTCGACTCGCTGTGGCTCTACAAGACGAACGGCAACTACAGCGGTGGCGGTGAGCAGCCCGTACTGACCGGCCCGGCCTTCGTCGACAAGACCAACGTCGCAGCCGTCGCCAAGTACGCCGCCAACGGAACCCGGTGATGAGCATGACCCAGCACGCCGAGCCGGCGGTGACCTCACCGCCGGCCCCCGGCCCGAAGGAAACCGACGGCCGGACCTCTGAACGGCCCCTGGTGATACGGCTGTTGGCGCGTCCTGAGATCGGTGTCTTCCTCGGCGCGGCAGCGGTGTACGTGTTCTTCCTGATCGCTGCTCCGCCGGTGCGGGACGGCGCCTCGATGGCGAACATCCTCTACAGCTCGTCGACCATCGGCATCATGGCGCTGCCGGTCGCCCTGCTGATGATCGGCGGGGAGTTCGACCTCTCCGCCGGTGTCGCGGTCATCACCTCGGCGCTGACCGCGAGCATGCTCAGCTACCAGCTCACCATGAACGTGTGGGTCGGTGTGATCGTCGCCCTGCTCGTGTCCTTGGGGGTCGGTTTCCTGAACGGCTGGATGGTCGTCAAGACCGGCCTGCCGAGCTTCCTGGTCACCCTGGGCAGCTTCCTGATCCTGCAAGGCGTGAACCTCGCGGTCACCAAGCTGGTCACCGGCAACGTGGCGACCGACGACATCAGCAACATGGACGGCTTCGGCCAGGCGAAGAAGGTCTTCGCGTCGTCGTTCGACGTCGGCGGTGTCAACGTGAAGATCACCATCGTCTACTGGCTGGTGTTCGCGGCGATCGCGACCTGGGTGCTGCTGCGCACGAAGTACGGCAACTGGATCTTCGCGGTCGGCGGCAACAAGGACAGTGCTCGCGCTGTGGGTGTGCCGGTGGCGTTCACGAAGATCTCGCTGTTCATGCTGGTCGGTTTCGGTGCCTGGTTCATCGGCATGCACCAGCTGTTCACCTTCAACACCGTGCAGTCCGGCGAGGGTGTCGGCCAGGAGCTGATCTACATCTCCGCGGCGGTGATCGGCGGCTGTCTGCTGACCGGTGGTGCGGGTTCGGCGATCGGCCCGGTGTTCGGGGCGTTCATGTTCGGGATGGTGCAGCAGGGCATCGTCTACGCGGGCTGGAACCCCGACTGGTTCAAGGCGTTCCTGGGCGTGATGCTGCTCGGCGCCGTCCTCATCAATCTGTGGGTGCAGCGCACCGCGACCCGGAGGTGACCTCCATGACGAGCGACCATCCCCTCGTTCAACTCCGCGGCACCGGCAAGGCGTACGGCAATGTGCGTGCCCTGCACGGGGTCGACCTCGCGGTCCGCCCCGGCCAGGTCACCTGCGTCCTGGGCGACAACGGCGCGGGCAAGTCGACGCTGATCAAAATCATCTCCGGGCTGCACCAGCACACCGAGGGCGAGTTCCTCGTCGACGGCGGGGCGGTGCACTTCACCACCCCGCGCCAGGCACTGGACCGGGGTATCGCGACGGTCTACCAGGACCTGGCCGTCGTGCCGCTGATGCCGGTGTGGCGCAACTTCTTCCTCGGCTCCGAGATGACCAAGGGCCCCTGGCCGCTGCGCCGTCTCGACATCGAGAGGATGAAGAAGACCGCGGACGAGGAACTGCGCAACATGGGCATCGTCCTGGACAACCTGGACCAGCCCATCGGCGCCCTCTCCGGCGGCCAGCGCCAGTGCGTCGCCATCGCCCGCGCCGTCTACTTCGGCGCCCGGGTGCTGATCCTGGACGAGCCGACCGCAGCCCTCGGCGTCAAGCAGTCCGGCGTCGTCCTCAAGTACGTGGCAGCAGCGCGTGAACGGGGCCTCGGGGTCATCTTCATCACGCACAACCCGCACCACGCCTACATGGTCGGCGACCACTTCAGCGTGCTGCGCCTGGGCACCATGGAACTCTCCGCCGAACGCAGCGAGATCACCCTGGAGGAGCTCACCAACCACATGGCCGGCGGTACCGAACTCGCCGCGCTCAAGCACGAGTTGTCCCAGGTCCGCGGCCTCGACGTCGATGAACTCCCCGAGGAGTCCGCGCTCAAAGTCGGCTGACAGCGACAGCGGACAGCAGCCCTGCCCCGCGCGGGCGGACGGCGGCACCAGACGTATCCCCGCTCCCCTACACCCAAAGGCATTCCCTCATGAAGATCGCCCTCGACCCGTACATGATCCGTCATGTCCCGTTGCTCGAACTGCCCGGTGTGGTGGCCGAGTTGGGCTACGAGTGGATCGAGCTGTCGCCCCGCGAGGACTTCATCCCGTTCTTCCGGCACCCCCGCGTGGACGACGCCACCGTGCGCAAGTTCCGCAAGGCGCTGGACGCGGCCGGCGTCGGGATCTCCTCCCTGCTGCCGCTGTTCCGCTGGTCCGGCCCCGACGAGGACGACCGGCAGGCCGCCGTGCGCTACTGGAAGCGCTCGATCCAGATCGCGGCCGAGCTGGGCGTGGACAGCATGATCTCGGAGTTCAACGGTCGGCCCGAGGAAGCGGACCGCAGCGAGGCCCGGTTCTGGAAGTCGATGGACGAACTCCTCCCCCTCTTCGAGCAGGAGGGCATCCGGCTGACCCTGGAACCGCACCCCGACGACTTCATCGAGGACGGCCACCAGGCGGTCGACTTCATCCGGGGCATCAACCACCCGAGCGTCAGCTTCCTCTACTGCGCCCCGCACACCTTCCACATCGGCGACGACGCCCCCGGGATCATCCGGCACGCGGGCGATCTGCTCACCCATGTCCATCTGGCCGACGCGTTCGACCACAACGCGTCCTCCGGCAACCGCTACATCCTCAACCCGCCCGGCACCACGGCCCGGATCCACCAGCATCTCGACATGGGCGAGGGCGAGGTCGACTTCGGCGAGCTGTTCCGGGCCCTGCGGGACAACGACTTCGACGGCACCCTCACGGCGTGCGTCTTCGCCTGGGAGGAACGGGCCAAGGAGTCCTCGCTGTTCATGCGCGCGAAGATCGACGAATACCTCGCCGCATCGTCGTGACCAAGCCCGAGGCGGCGGGCCTCGGACACTCCGACTTCGCGCAACCGCCGCGCGCGTCGGAGGCCCTGGACAGCAGTGCGGACGGTGGGACGTTCGCACTGCCCTCCGCCCGTACCGAGCGGAGCTCACTCTCCGCTCGGTACGGGCCCAACGGCACCGCCCTGTTCGCGGCCTCCGGCGAGACCGCGCCCCGATTCCGGCGCAACGTCGGGATCCAGACGATCGGGGTCGACGTGCCGGTGCCCGTGCCGATCCTCTCCACCCGCCCCATCCTCTCCACCCGCCCCAAGGCCGCCACCACCCGTCGGCCACAGCCCGCCCAGCAACACACGGCCGCCTTCGGCCTTCCCGCCCCCAGCTGATCCAACTTCTCAAGGGACACCCCCATGACCTCGTCCGCCAAGCCCCTGTCCGTCGCGGTGATCGGAGCCGGTATGGCCGGCCGCAGCCACGCCGCCGGATACCGCAACGCCAACACCGTCTTCGGCCCGGGTCTCCCGCCGGTCCGGCTGGCCGCGATAGCCGACGCCAACACCGCGCTCGCCCAGGACGCCGCCCGCCGCTACGGCTTCGACAAGGCGCTGCCGAGTTGGGAGGCCGTCGCCGAGGACCCCACGATCGACGCCGTCAGCATCGTCGTGGGAAACGCGCTGCACCGGCCGATCGCCGAGGCGCTGGTCGCCGCCGGGAAGCACGTGCTGTGCGAGAAGCCGCTGGCCGGCTCGCTCGAAGACGCCCGTGCGATGGCCGAGTTGGAGCGGTCCGCCGATGTCGTCACCGCCGTCGGGTACACCTTCCGCCGCTCCCCCGGCATCGCCGCTATCCGCGACCACGTGCGGCGCGGGGAGCTGGGTGACCTCACCCTGTTCAGCGGGCGCTACTGGTGCGACTACGCCACCGACCCCAAGGGGCCACTGAGTTGGCGCTTCAAGGGGGGTGCCGGTTCCGGCGCGCTCGGGGACGTCGGCTCGCATGTCATCGACGCCGCCGAGTACGTCGCCGGGCCCATCGCCTCGGTTTCCGGTGCCACGCTGTCCACACAGATCCCCAAGCGTCCGCTGCCGCTGGGCGCGGTCGTCGGGCACAACTCCGCTCCCGTCTCCGACGAGTTCGGCGAGGTGGAGAACGAGGACACCGCCTCCTTCACCGCCCGCTTCGAGTCCGGGCTCGTCGGCACCTTCTCGGTGACCCGTACCGGTTTCGGACTGCCCAACGGGCTCGCGTTCGACGTGCTCGGGGTCGGCGGGCGGGCCGCCTTCGACCAGCACCGGCCGGCCGAGTACCTCTTCGACGACGCCCAGCCCGACGCCCGTACCCGCGGTGCCCGGCAGATCATCGCCGGCCCCCAACTGCCGTACTTCGCGGGCGGGGTGCCGATGGAGGCGCCGGGTGTGGGTGCGAGCAACGCCGACAACTTCACCTACCAGGCACGGGCGTTCCTCGACCAGGTCGCGGGGGTCGCCGAACCGCTGCCGGCCTGCGCCACGTTCGCCGAGGGACTGCGGACCATGGAGATCATCCGCGCGATCGTCGAGTCCTCGCAGGCCGGTGGCGCCGCCGTTCCCGTCCCGCCCGCCGTCTGACCACCCGCACACATACAAGGAGCACCCGCATGTCTCTCAAGCTCGGCGCCTACACCGCCTGTCTGCACGACCGCCCCCTGGCGGAGGCCCTCGACTTCCTCAAGGAGAACGGCCTGACCTCCGTCGAGGTCAACACCGGCGGGTTCATCCCCTCCCCGCACTGCCCGGTAGACCTGCTGCTGTCCTCGGCGACCGCACGCGAGGAGTACCTGGCGACGTTCGCCGAGCGCGGAATGGAGCTCACCGGCCTCAACTGCAACGGGAATCCGCTCAACCCGCTCCCCGGGGTCGGTCCGAAGCACGCGGACGACCTGCGTCGTACGATCCGCCTCGCGGGGCTGCTCGGCGTGCGGCACGTGGTCACCATGTCCGGCACGCCGGGCTCCGACCCGGACGCCAAGTACCCCTCCTGGGTGGTGAATCCGTGGGACGGCGTCTACATGGACGTCCTGGACTACCAGTGGGGTGTGGCGGTCGAGTTCTGGAAGGAGATCGACGCGCTGGCCCGGGAGAGCGGTGTCCGGGTCGCCATCGAGATGCACCCGCACAATCTCGTCTTCTCCCCGGTCACCCTGAAGCGGCTCGTCGACACGACCGGCGCGACCAACCTCGGTGCGGAGATGGACCCTTCGCATCTGATGTGGCAGGGCATGGACATCGTCGCCTCCATCAAGTGGCTCGGCCCGCTGGTGTTCCACGCCGCCGCGAAGGACGCGACGCTCTGCCCCGGCGCCGACATCCGCGGTGTACTGGACACGTCGTTCACCCGCGTGCCGGCCGACGCACCCGACAAGGTGCCCACCGGCTACGGCTTCTGGTGCAACTCCTGGCCCGAGAACCCGGCGTGGAAGTTCGTCGCCGTCGGTGTCGGCCACGACGTGGCGTACTGGACGGAGTTCCTGCGCGCTCTCGCCGAGGTCGACCCGGACATGGCGGTGAACATCGAGCACGAGGACGCCGCCTACTCCCAGACCGAGGGTCTCGCCCTGGCGGCGAAGAACCTGCACGCCGCCGCGACCGCCGTCTAGGGCGGACACCCCGGCACCGCCGCACGGGACCGGCCCCGCCGGGTCGGTCCACCGTCCGCGGCCAACTCGACGTGGCCGCTCGTCACCGATGGTTGCGGGGTCTCGCTGCCGTCGAGACGCTGGGACGCCGAGGTTGCAGCTCCAACGACCGCACACAGACGCCGAGTTGCCGACGCCGTACGCCAACTGGGCGGCCCTGTCGGCGTCCTTGCCGGCCTCTGCCCGGGAGACGGGTGAACCGCGGGCGGGTACCGCTCCGGACGAAGCCGTACGCTCCCCGGGAAAGCGTCGTCCGCCGATCCGTCAGGCCGGCTCCGTGGTCCGACGCCGATCGCTGACGACCACCAGGCCACCGATGACCGCGAGCCCCATGAGGACGGCGCCGAAGACGGTGGTGCCGTTGGTCAGGCCCACGGCATCGCTGAGGTAGCCGGCGGACACGGGCAGGATGCCGGCCAGGACGTAACCGCCCACGTTGAGCGCGGCGTTGGCTTCCGCCAGGCGCTGCGGCGGGACGCCGGCGTTGAGCAGTGACAGGCCGCCGAGCTGGCCCATCCCCTGGCCGGCGCCGGCTAGCAGCGCGGCGGCGAGGAGGACCGGCACCGACGAGGTGTGCACAGTGACGATCAGGGTGACCATGCCCAGTGTGGTGCTCACCGCACCGGCCGCGAGGATGGTGGGCCGGCTCAGCCGTTGGACGGCGAACTGCACCCCGGTGGCGGTGAGGAACATGGCGAACGCCATGGCGCCCGCGACGATCCGGCTGGTGGTGCCGAGCAGGCCGGACAGGAGCGAGGGTCCGAGCGAGAGCACGAAGGACGTGGCGGTGATGCCAGGGGCGAACACCGCGATACCCAGGGCGAGTTGACGTCCGTTGCCCTGCGGTACGCCTGGCACCCGCACCCAGGCACCTTTCGCGGGCGCCGCGGGACGCCGTATCGGCATGCGCAGCACGGCGAGCACCGCGGTGATCAGCAGTACGGCCTCGACGGCGAAGACGGTGACGGTCGGCGCGGGCAGCATCTCGGAGAGCACACCGGCGAGCAGCGGGCCGAGTCCCGCTCCGAAGACCATCGCGCAGGAAGCGAGCAGGGCGGCGATCCGCTTGCGTCCGGGACCTGCCACGTCGGTCACCGCGGCCATGCCCGCCGAGACGACGGCACCCACGGCGATCCCGGTGAACAGCCGTGCCACGATCAGCGCGGTCACGGTGGTGGCGGTCGCGAAGATCAGGCAGGCCGCCAGGGCGAGCCCCAGGGCCGGGAACAGTACGGGTTTGCGTCCCAGCCGGTCCGAGACGACGCCGGAGACCAGCAGCGAGCCGATGAGCCCGACGATGTAGAACGCGAACACCACGGTCAGGGTGCCTTTGGAGAATCCGATGTCGCGCTGCCACAGCACATACAAGGGCGTCGCCGCGTTCGAGAGCACGAACACGGCGGTGACCGGCCAGGCCGCCAGCCACACCCACCAGAGCGGAGCGTCGTCCCGTCCGCCGGCCCCCGCAGAGCCACTCCCCTGCCTTCCGTCGACGGCCTGGACAGACGCGGTCCCGGTCCCGGTCTCGGACATGACTGTTCCTCCCGACTCCCAAGTACGAGTTAAGTCGAACTTAGCATGCAGTACGATTGGAGTCGTACAAGGAATCCCGCTACGAGGAGTTGCCCATGCCTCCGACCACGGGCACCGCACCCGTCATCAAGGCGCTCCCGGAGCCGCCCGACCTGCCCGCACCGCTTCCGGAGCCGGCGGTCGACGAACTGCGCCTGGAGACCGTGCTCGGCGCGCTCAGTGACCCACTGCGGCTGACGATCATCCGCAAACTCCTCCTGGAATCCGAGCAGTTCGACCACACCTGCGGCTGGTTCGGCTTCGACCGGCCCAAGTCCTCGCTCACGCACCACTTCAAGGCACTGCGGGAAGCAGGGCTCACGCGCCAGCGCCAGTACGGGCTCGAACGCCGCAGCCACGTACGCGTCGAGGACCTCGACGCCCGCTTCCCCGGCCTGCTGGACCTGGTCGCGGCATGGACCCCGGAGGCATGACCGGTCCGGCCGTCCCGCGGCGACGGATTCCGCCCAGCCGGACGACCCGACCGGCGTGCGACCCGAGGGCCTGGCATCACCGCAGGTGACAGTGGTAACGGTGCTCATTGCAGCCTTTGGTGAAAACCTCCGGGGCGCGGTTGACTTGCCTTCCGCCGACGCAAGACCGCGACTCCTGGGAGCTCCCGTGTCCGACCACCCCGACCACGAGCACGGCGGCCACGACCACGACAGCGGCGGCGGTCATTCCGGCCACTCCCACGGGGTGTCCGCGGACGCCGACCGGCGCTGGCTGACGCTCGCCCTCACCCTGATCAGCGTGTTCATGCTCGCCGAGGTCGTGGTCGGGGTCGCGGCCAACTCGCTGGCGCTGATCTCGGACGCCGCGCACATGCTCACCGACGTCGCCTCCATCGTCCTGGCACTCGTCGCGATGCGACTGGCGGCCCGCCCGGCCAAGGGGCACTTCACCTACGGCTTCAAGCGCGTGGAGATCCTGTCGGCGCAGGCCAACGGCCTGACCCTGCTGCTCCTTTCGGTGTGGCTGGCCTACGAGGCGGTACGTCGCCTCGTCTCCCCGCCGGAGGTCACCGGCGGCCTGGTCCTCGTCACCGCCCTGGTCGGAGTGGCGGTCAACCTGCTGGCCACCTGGTTCATCTCCAAGGCCAACCGCACCTCGCTGAACGTCGAGGGCACCTACCAGCACATCCTCACCGACCTGTTCGGCTTCATCGCCACCGCCGTCGCCGGAGCCGTCGTACTCACCACCGGCTTCGCCCGCGCGGACGCGCTCGCCTCCCTGCTCGTGGTGGTCCTGATGCTCAAGGCCGGGTACGGCCTGGTCCGCGACTCCGGGCGGATCTTCCTCGAAGCCTCGCCCGCCGGGATCGACCCCGACGCCCTCGGCGATCGCCTGGCCGCGCAGGACACCGTGGTCGAGGTTCACGACCTGCACGTCTGGACGATCACCTCCGGCCAGAGCGCTCTGTCCGCCCATGTCCTGGTGGAGCCGGGCGGCGACTGCCACGCCGTACGCCGCGGCCTGCAGAAAATGCTCCTGGACGACTACCGCATCGGCCATGCCACGCTGCAGGTCGACCACCTGGGCGAGGACGCCCCGGACCTGCTGCAGATCACCAGCGCCACCGGCGACGACCGGGACGCACACTGCGACGACGCCCACGGTCCCGTCCACCGCCCGGGCCCCCACGACCACTGACCGACCGACGACTCACCCGGCGGATGCCCGACTCCTCCGCCAGGTCGGAGGGGAGGAGGTCTGCGGTCCCGCCGCCGCGCCGGCCGGCCGCCGTACACGAGGTCCCCGCCCTCGACCGCGACCCGCGCTGACGAGCACGACCCGCGCACCGACGATCAAGCCGACGGTCAGCAGTTGCACCGCCGTCTCGGTGTCGGCCGACGCGCCGTGGTCGGCGCAGGGCTCTGCCCGCCTTGTGAGTGCGGCTGCGGCGAGGAGGGCTCCGAGCGCCCAGGGCAGCAGCCGGGTGACGCCTCGATGCCTACGGTCGTCCACGATGACGTCGGCATGAACCCACAGGCCGGCAAGGGTCCCCCCGGGGTGGCGGGCGATCTCGGCAAGGATCTCCGGGTTCAGCTTCCGTTCGCGGGGCGTCACGTGGTCGTCTCCCCCGGGCCTGACGGCGTCAGTTCGGCAGGTGCTCGGCCAGTTCTCGGGTGAGAGCGGTGGCGGCGCGTTCCAGTTGGGAGCGCAGCTGTTCCAGACGGGCCCGGTTGAAGCGGACCGAGGGGACTGCCAGGGCGATAGCGGCCAACGGGTCGTGATGCGGGGCGAGTACCACGCTGATTCCGACAACTCCGGTCTCTGTCTTCTGGTCGTTGACGGCGAAGCCGCGTTTGCGGATAAGCGCGAGTTGCTTGCCGAGTTGCGCCAGGTCGGGGTGGTCGGGATCGTCCTCGTACAGCCTTCTGAGCGCATCGTCGTCAAGGGCCGCGAGGAGCGCCAGTCCGCCCGACGCCTGGTGGACGGGCAGGACGCGGCCTGTGCGGTCGCCGACGCGGAGGACCTGCTCGCATTCCACAGAGGCGATGAAGCGGATCTCCGTCCCGGCCCTGACCTGCAGGTTGGCGGTCTCGTGCACCCGCCCGACGAGCTCACGCAGATGCGGGGTGCCGATCTGACGCAGGAGACTGATCGGCCCATGGCTGATCAGCGTCGGCCGCAGCGTCTCGCCGGGCCGGTACCTGCGGTCGTCGCCCCGGACGGCGAAATCGCGGTAGACGAGCATCGCGAGCAGCCGGTGCGCGGTGGAGCGCGACACGTTCAGACGCTCGGCGGCGTCGGTGACCCGCAGCGATCCCTCCTGCTGCAGGAGCTGCGCGAGCTGCAGGGCATGGTCGACGGACTCGATCGCGTATGCCGGTTTGTTCTTCACAGTAGAAAAACGTATCCCGACAGACAGAACAGCTCCACCATCCTGTCTATGAACGACTTCACGGGCGGCCCGGCGGGAGTGGCAGTGTCGCGAGGGCCCGGGCAGCCAGAACAGACCGCGGAACTCCGAGAGCTCCATCAGGGGTTCGAGCGCGAACTGCTGGTCCCGCTGTGGACCGAGATCGGTGAGCTGATGCCCGCCGAGCCGATGCCGAAGACCTCGGCGCACCTGTGGCGGTGGGATCGGCTGCTGCCGCTCGCCGAGCAGGCCGGTGAGCTGGTACCGGTCGGCCGGGGCGGGGAGCGGCGCGCGATCGCCTTGGCGAACCCGGGGCTGGGGGGTGCGCCGTTCGCCACCTCGACACTGTGGGCGGCGATCCAGTATCTGGGTCCGCGTGAGGTCGCGCCCGAGCACCGCCATACCCAGAACGCGTTCCGGTTCGTGGTCGAGGGCGAGGGCGTCTGGACGGTCGTCGACGGCGACCCGGTCGCCATGCGCCGTGGGGACTTCCTGCTCACCCCGGGCTGGCACTTCCACGGTCACCACAACGTGTCCGACACCCCGATGGTGTGGCTCGACGGCCTGGACATCCCGTTCGCGCACCACATGGACTCGGCGTTCTTCGAGTACGGCGCGGACGAGGTCAGCGACCGTTCCACGCCCGAGCGGTCACGCGCCGAGCGACTGTGGGCACACCCCGGGCTGCGCCCCGTGTCGCAGCCGCGGTCCCTGCCCAGCTCGCCGATCGCCGCCTACCGCTGGGAGCACACCGACGCCGCTCTGTCCGAGCAGTTGGCGTTGGAACGCGAAGGCCACCCCGGTGTCATCGAGCCGGGACACGCCGGCGTGCGGTTCACCAACCCCACCACCGGCGGGGACGTGATGCCGACCCTGCGGGCGGAGTTCCACAGGCTGCTCGCCGGCACGACCACGCTGCCGCGCAGGGAGGTCGGTTCGGCCGTATGGCAGGTGTTCGACGGTGCCGGAGTCGTGCGGGTGGGTCATTCGACCTGGACCGTCGGCCGCGGCGACCTGTTCGTGGTGCCCTCCTGGCAGCAGTTGGAGATCGGCGCCGAGTCGGAGCTCGACCTGTTCCGGTTCAGCGACACCCCCATTTTCGAGCACCTGCACGCCCACCGCGTGCAACTGGAAGGAGCGTCGTGATGAGACTCGCGACCCTGCGTATCGCGGGTGCCACGCGCGCGGTTCGTATCGACGGCGTCCACGCGGTGGACCTCGGCCACGCCGATGTCGGCGCTCTGCTGGCGCATCCGGACTGGCCCGAGCGCGCCACCGTGGACGGGCCCACCCACAGCCTCGCCGGTGCCGAGTTCGCACCCGTGGTACCCACGCCCGGCAAGATCTGGTGCGTCGGACTGAACTACCGCGGCCACATCCTGGAGATGGGACGCGAACTCCCGGAATTCCCCACCCTGTTCGCCAAGTTCGCCGACGCCCTGATCGGGCCCAACGACTCGATCATGCTGCCGCCGGAATCCGACGCGGTGGACTGGGAGGCCGAACTCGCCGTCGTGATCGGCCGGCCCCTGCGCCGCGCGTCGCACACCGAGGCCGCGGCCGGTATCGCGGGGTTCACCGCCGCCAACGACGTCACCGCGCGCGACTGGCAGTTCCGTACCCGCGAATGGCTCCAGGGCAAGACCTTCGAAGCCACCACCCCGATCGGGCCCGTGCTGGTCACACCTGATGAACTGCCCGGCGGCGTCCGGCCCCGACTGGACATCACCGGATACGTCGACGGGAGGATCGTTCAACAATCCCGCACCGACGACCTGGTGTTCGACCCGCTGGACCTGGTCTGCTACATCTCCACGATCACGACGCTGCGCCCTGGTGACGTGATCCTGACCGGCACCCCTGCCGGCGTCGGACACGCGCGCACACCCGCCCAGTACCTGCGGCCCGGCAACCGCCTGATCACCGAGGTCAGCGGCATCGGCAGACTGGACAACCGGGCCGACGCCGAACTCGTCGAGGCCGGAGCATGACACCCGACGCTCGCACCCACACCGTCAGGGCCTGGATGCGCGAGGGCACGGTGACGCTCCTGGACGACCTGGCCCGGCTCGACGACGGGGCCCTCGACGCATCCAGTGCCCTGCCCGGCTGGACCCGCCGTCATCTGCTGGCACACGTGGCGTCCAACGCCGAGGCATTGAGGCGCCTGGTCGCCTGGGCGCGCACCAATGTCCCGAACGCCATGTACGCCTCCCCCGCCGCGCGCGGCGCGGACATCGAAACCGGCAGCCGGCTCCCCGCGGCCGAGTTGCGGGCGTGGGTGATCTCGTCGGCCCGCCAACTCGCCGCCGACCTCGAAGAGTTGCCCGGCCCGGCATGGCAGCACCAGGTCGTCACTGCCCAGGGCCGCACCGTGCCCGCATCGGAGATCCCGTGGCTACGGGCACGGGAGATCAGCATCCACGCGATCGACCTCCTCGCGGGGAGCGACTTCGACGACCTTCCAGCCGGAATGTGCGAAGCCCTGCTCCTGGACGTGACCACGCACCGCTCCGCCCGCCACGGCGGGCCCTCGGTCCTGCTGCTGTCCACCGACGGCGGTGGCCCGTGGAAGATCACCGGCACCGAACCAGAAGTCACCGTCAGCGCCGGCCGGGCCCACCTGACCCGCTGGGTCACCGGCCGGGGCGCCGACGGGTTGACGGCCGAAGGCCCGCTCCCGGAGCTGGGCCGGTGGCTGTGACCGCAGTGGACACCCTCCGACATCACTGGACATGACCACGGAAATCCCCCGAACAGAAGGACAGCCCCATGACCATCACCGAGTCGCCCACCGCCCACCGCGTCGACACCTCACATCCCACTCCCGTGCCGTGGAGAGTCTGGGTGACCCACCACCGTCTCCCGGCCGCGCTGCTGGCGGGCCTGGTCGCCACCCAGATGGCCACGATCGTCGGCTACTTCCTGCCAGGCGTGGGACTGGCCAAACTCGACTGGAACATGGTCAATGGCGCCGTCTACACCCCGGGCGCGTCCCCGATGGCGCAGTTCGTGTCCGGCGGCTTCTTCCACTACCTCGACGGCATCGTGTTCACGGTGCTGTTCGTCGTGGCCGTGCACCCGCGGCTGCCATGGCGCGACACCGCGGCCGGCAACCTGGCCAAGGCCCTCGTCTTCGGCACGGCCCTGGCCCTCGTCAGCCTCGTGTTCATGACGCCCCGCGTCTACGGGCCCGCACTCGGCGCCGACGCCGGGTTCTTCAGTCACCACTTCGGCTGGAAGTTCATCGTGTCCGTCTTCGTGTGGCATGCGGTCTACGCGGTCCATCTCGGCCTGATCTACAACCCGTCGGCGCAGTCACCGGACACCGAACGATGAGCGCGGGCGCGGTGACCAGGGCGACCGCGGCCGTGGTGGAGGGAACCGGCGCCCCGTTCACCGTCACCGACATCGTCCTGGACTCCCCCAGGTCGCACGAGGTCGTCGTCCGGGTCGAGGCGGTCGGCATGTGCCACACCGACCTGTCCGTGCGATCGGGTGCCACGCCGTTCCCGCTTCCCGGAGTGCTCGGGCACGAAGGCGCCGGCACGGTGGAGGCCGTGGGCCCGGAGGTCATCAAGGTGGCGCCCGGGGACAAGGTGCTGATGACGTTCACCTCCTGCGGGTCGTGTATCGCCTGCGTGACGGGCCGCCCGGCGCAGTGCGCGCACTGGCCGGCGCTCAATCTCCTCGGCGGCAGCAGACTCGACGGGTCCGCCACGATCCGGCGCGACGGGGACGACCGGCCGCTGCACGGACACTTCTTCGGCCAGTCCTCGTTCGCCTCGCACGCGATGACCCATGAACGCAACGTCGTCAAAGTCGCGCCGGACACGCCCCTGGACGTCCTCGCCCCGCTGGGCTGCGGCGTGCAGACCGGGGCCGGCGCGGTGTTCAACGTGCTGCGCCCACGGGCCGGCGGCGCGCTGGTGGTGTTCGGCGCGGGCGCTGTCGGACTGTCCGCCGTCATCGCCGCGAGGCTCACCCCGTTGACGAAGATCATCACGGTGGACCTGCACGACTCACGACTCGACCTGGCTCTGCGACTCGGCGCGACCGACGTCGTCAATCCCCGGCACGCCGATGCCGTCGGGGCGGTTCGTGACATCACCGGTGACGGAGCCGACTACGCACTGGAGACCACCGGAAACACTCACGTTCTCCGCCAGGCGGTGGACGCGCTGGCCACCGACGGCACATGCGGTGTGATCGGAGCCCCGCCGTTCGGGAGCGAGGTGAGCCTGGACGTACCCCGGATGCTGGTGCGCAACCCGCACATAGTGGGCGTCAACCAGGGTTCCTCGGTACCGGACCGGTTCCTGCCCGCTCTCGTCGAACTGCACCGGCAAGGCCGGTTCCCCGTCGAGCGACTCGTCGAGCACTTCGCGTTCGACGACATCGAGAACGCCGCCAAGGCCGCGCACCACGGTGACGTCATCAAACCCGTACTACGACTGTCGTGACCCACGAAGAGGAAGGACCAACGATGTCCACTTCCGCACCGCACGCCAGAAACTTCATCGACGGCCGATGGGTCGACTCCGCCACGGTCGGCGAGTCGAGCAATCCCGCGACCGGTGAAGTCCTGGGCACCTTCGCCGACGGCGGAGCCGACGCGGCGACGGCCGCGATTGCCGCCGCCCGCAGGGCCTTTGACACCGGGGACTGGTCACGCAACCGCGACCTGCGCGCCGCCGCGCTCTTCGAAATGGCCGACCGGATGGCCGCCCGCCGGGACGAACTCGTCGAACTCCTGGCCAGGGAGAACGGCAAGGTCCTCGGGGAGGCCGCGTTCGAGATCGACCTGACCATTCCGAAACTGCGCTACTACGCGGCCCTCGCCCTCACCGATCTCGGCAGCGCCGCGGAAGGCAGACCCGGCCTGTACTCGATGGCGCTGAAGGAGCCCGTCGGGGTCGCGGGCGTCATCGCGCCCTGGAACTCCCCGGTCGTCCTCGCGGTGCGCTCCTTCGCCCCCGCCCTGGCCGCCGGCTGCACGGTCGCGCTCAAGCTGCCCGGCCAGACCGGCCTGACCAACGGGCTGCTCTACGAGATCATCGCCGCCACCGAGAGCCTGCCCGCCGGCGTCCTCAACGCCTTCACCGAATCGGGCAACGACGGCGCACCGCTGCTGGTCTCCTCACCCGACGTCGACGTGGTCAGCTACACCGGCAGCACCAGGGTCGGCAGGCTGATCATGGCCGAGGCCGCGGCCACCCTCAAGCCGGTGTCACTGGAACTCGGCGGCAAGAGCCCGATGATCGTCTTCGACGACGCCGACCTCGACGCCGTGGTCCCGGTACTGACCAAGGCCGTGACGACCTTCGCCGGCCAGTTCTGCATGACGGGCAGCCGGATCCTCGCCCAGAGCGGGATCGCCGACGCGCTCCGCGAACGTCTGTCCGCCGCGTTGGCCGCCGTAAAGGCAGGCCCCGGCGATGACCCCACCAGCGAGATGGGTCCGATGATCGACCGCGCCAGTGCCCAGCGCGTCGATCAGCTCGTCCAGGACAGCGCCACCTACGCGAAAATCTTGGTACGCGGTGGACTCGTCACCGAGGGCCCCCTGGCAGGTCAGGCGTTCTGTCTGCCCAGCCTGGTCGAAGTCACCGACCCCGCCGGGCCGATCGTGCAACAGGAAGTGTTCGGCCCGGTCGCCACTTTCGAAGTGTTCGAGACCGAGGCCGACGCCGTCACGCTTGCCAACGCCACCGAGTACGGGCTCGCCGCCGGCATCTGGACCCGCGACGTCGACCGCCCCCTGCGGGTGGGACGCGAACTCAAGGCGGGCACCGTCTGGACGAACACCTGGGCTGTCGTCCTCGACCAGTTCGCGGAGGGCGGCTTCAAGCAGAGTGGGGTGGGCCGGCTCAACGGCCGGCGTGGACTGGAGGAGTTCCAGGAGATCAAACACCTCGTCCACCTCGCACCCCCGACCGCCTGAAACCACCGCCGGCCACAGACACCTCGCACAGGGCCGAGCGCGGACCTGAGCGTCTCCCAGAAAGAGTCAAGCCATGACAACCCGTCGTACCGTACTCCGCAAGAGCGCCGCCGTGACCCTCGGCGCCGCCGCCCTCGGCGCGTTCGTCCCCGCTGCCTCCGCGGAGGCTCACACGTCGGATGCGCGTCAGCAGAACCGGCTCAGGGCACAGCAGTGTGCCGAGATCGTGGGAGTGCTGAAGAACTACGAGCGATCACTCAACGCCGGTGATGTCGCAGGCGTGGTCCGGCTGTACACCGACGATGCCGTGTTCCTGCCGCCGCAGGCCCCGACCGCGGTCGGCATCGATGCCGTGCGGGCGACGTACGCGGGCCTGTTCCAGACGCTCCGCCTCGACCTCACCTTCGAGATCGCCGAGGTGAACGTCGTGTCTCCCGACTGGGCGTTCCTGCGAAGCTCCTCGACCGGCGTCGCCACCGTCCTCGCCAACGGAACACAGGTCCCGAGCAGCAACCACGAACTGTTCGTGCTGCAGAGGATTCACGGCCGTTGGAAGCTCGCACGCTACAGCTTCTCGTCGGTCCTGCCGTCGGCATAGCCAACTGCGGTTGCTGTTCCGATCGTTCGGCGTTCGCGTCGCCGACCTGTGGGTTCCGGGGCGCCGGAGCCCGCAGGGATGGCTGGGCTGTGCCCCAGGTGCGGTCGGCGTGGCCGCCGGCGAGTTCGGCAAGGATCCGGCTGGTCTTGGCGAAGCGGACGTCACACTCGCCTCCCGGGCCAGACCGACCACCACCAGCGTGCCGCCGGGCCGCAGCAGCTCACGCATGCGGACGAGGGCCGCCTCGAAGTCCATGTGATGGATCGTGGTCACCGAGCAGACGAAGTCGTGCTGCGCATCGGGAAGTTCCGCGGTGAGGAAACCTCCCTCGATGAAGGTGAGTTGCGGGTGGCCGGCAGCGGACTCGC
The DNA here is from genome assembly GCF_033194735.1 of Streptomyces sp. W16. Classification (NCBI taxonomy): domain Bacteria; kingdom Bacillati; phylum Actinomycetota; class Actinomycetes; order Kitasatosporales; family Streptomycetaceae; genus Streptomyces; species Streptomyces sp. W16. Next base: position 18,381 of record NZ_JAWOAI010000018.1, on the reverse strand, counting down.
GTGCGCAGGCGATCATGTCCGGCGACGTGTCGATACCGGTGACGTGTTTGGCCCGCCCGGCGAGCTTCCGGGCCAGCAGCCCGTCCCCGCAGCCGACGTCCAGGGCATCGCCGCACCCCAGGGATGGGGGATTACGTGAAGCCGATCATGGGGAATTGCCTGACCGTCAACACCCTCTGTACGTCACCGTTGTTCATCCGCTCACCACCGCCTCCGTCGCCACCGGGCTCGCCGCCCGAAGTTCCTGCGCCCTCACCCGCCCGCGGCCGAGGGCCAGCGTGCCGAGGAAGCCGAGCACGAGAGCCACCAGCACGCCCAGGTTCGCGTACGCCCACGCGCCCGACTTCCCGCCGAGGCCGAGCGGCCCGAGCAGATAGCCCTGCCACTCCAGCCAGCTCGCCGCCGCGTTGGTGACCAGCCCCCAGCCGATCCCCGTCACGGCCAGGGTGAGCAGCAACGGCCGCAGGGGAACATCGCCGTACCGACCGTCGCCGCGGAACAGGTCGGCCTCGTCGTAGTCCCGGCGGCGCAGCGCCAGGTCGGCCAGCATGATTCCGCACCAGGCGGCAACCGGGACACCCAGCGTGGTGAGGAAGCCGATGAACTGGCCGAGGAAGTCGTCGGTGAAGAACACGATGTAGACCGAACCGGCGATCATCAGGACGCCGTCGACGAGCGCGGCCACGTACCGCGGCACCCGCAGGCCCGCGGCGAGCAGCGCCAGGCCGGAGGAGTAGATGTCGAGGACCGCGCCACCGACCATGCCGAGGACGGCGACCACGGCGAAGGGGACCAGGAACCACTGGGGCAGGATCGTGGTCAGCGCGCCGATGGGGTCGAGGCCGATGGCCTTGCTGAGGTTGCCGGAGGAGGCCGCGAGGAGCAGGCCGAACACCAGCAGGAGCAGGGGTGCCACCGAACCGCCGAAGGTGGTCCAGCCGATGACACCCCGGCTGGTGGAGTCGCGCGGCAGGTAACGGGAGTAGTCCGCGGCCGCGTTGACCCAGCCGAGGCCGAAGCCGGTCATCATGAAGACCAGGGCGCCGATGAACTCCTGCGCGGAGCCGGCCGGTACGGCACTGACGGTGTGCCAGTGGATGTGGTCGGCCACGAGCGCGATGTAGACGACGGTGAGTACGCCGGTGACGACCGTGATCACCGTCTGCAGTCGCATGATCAGGTCGAAGCCCATCACCCCGCCGACCACGGTCAGCGCGCTGACCAGGAGCAGGGCAACCACCTTGATCCCGCTGCCGCCGCCCCAGCCGAGCCGGTCGAAGACGGTGGCGGTGGCCATGGTGGCGAGGGAGACGAGCACGATCTCCCAGCCGACGGTGAGCACCCACGAGATCGCCGAGGGCAGCCGGTTGCCGCGGATGCCGTACGCGGCGCGGCTGAGCACCATCGTCGGCGCGGACGCCCGCTTGCCGCCGACCGCGATGAACCCGCAGAGCAGGAACGACAGCACGATGCCGAGCGCCCCGGCCACCAGTGCCTGCCAGAAGGAGATGCCGAAGCCGAGCGCGAAAGCGCCGTAACTGAGGCCCAGAACCCCGACGTTGGCTCCGAACCAGGGCCAGAACAGCGTGCGTGGCGTGCCCTTGCGCTCGGCGTCCCCGATCACGTCGAGGCCGTGCACCTCCACCTGGAGCTGCTGCCTGCCGGAAGTGCCGCCGTCGGTCGCGTTGCCCGGAAATTCCGTCATCGTCGACCTGCCTTTCTTCAGGATCTGTACGGAGTCGTGGTCGATGGGCCGGTAGAGCTCTCGGGTGGGTGGACCGGCTCCGGCAGTACGCCCTTGACGGCCAGGAAGCAGCCGTACGGCCGTGTCTCACCGGTCTGGACGACCGCGAACGCGCCCTTCGTCCGGGAGTAGAAGGCATGGCGTTCGATCGGCTCCACATCAAGAGAGCGATCGGCGGACCGCGAGGCGGCACGGATGAACTCGGCCTGCACATCGGGAATCGTGTCCGGGTCGCCGACGATCTCCATCCGTGCGAGCGGTGACGGCACGAAGGTGTCGAGGGGCAGCAGGCTGAAGACGGCCTCGCCGGTCTCGACGACATCCGCCGCGGCCAGGTGGATGACACGATCACTCAGCGAGTACGCCGGGAAGTTGCGGTCGACGATCGCGATCGTGTCGCCGTGTCCCATCGCGGCAAGGGCGTGCAGCAGGTCCGGGGTGAGGAGCGGGTTGAGTCCCTTAAGCATGGTGGCTCTCTGAGTCGTCGTTCGTCATGGCGGATTCCGTGGCGGCGTCGGCGAGGACCGGCGGTGCGAGCAGGCCGCACGGCTCCGGGCCCGCGCGCAGGCCGGTGCCGGCGTAGTAGCGGTTTGCCGCCGGGGGCGCCACGCGTACGCGCAGTTCGCAGCGCTCGGCGCCGGGCGATGGCCGGCCGGGCAGGATGAACCGGTACGGGGGCCAGCCGGCGGCTGCGACGCTCATGCCGTCGACGAGAACCTCCACCGCGCCGGCGACGGCCGGGAGTTCGAGGTGGCGCGGAATCCCGCTCGCGGGAATCTCGCGTACGTAGTCCGCGATGCCGGCGAAGGTGTCCAGGCCCTGCTGTTCCCATCCTGCGGTCACGGCGATGGGGCGGCTGGTGCCCGGGCTTGTGTGGGCCTCCTGAGGGAGTTCGAGGTGCCAGCCCGAATCGAGCACGGTGGCGGCCGTCATCGAGGACCCTTCGAAACGCGACGGGACGTGCGCCGGTCCGCTCGCCCCGGTGCCGGGCGCGTCCGCAGCCGCGTGCAGGCGGAGCAGGCGTACCTCCTGATCGGCGAGGGCGACCGTCAGCGTGGACGACGCGGTGCCGATCGTCTGCCGCTGTCCGGTAGCCGGCTCCCAGTCCTCGACGATCCAGTCTCCCGGCGGGAGGTCGACCGTCGCCTCCGTACCCGTACCGGCGGTCGCGAACAGCGCGACGCGCAGCGCCCCGCGGCCGTCCGTCCCCGCGCGGACACGCAGTGCGGAGTCCGACGGAACCGAATCCGAAGGCGCCCGCACCGACAACTCCTGTGCCGGTGCCGGGAAGAGGCCGGGCAGCTCGGCGGCAGCGGGGACCGTGTCGAGGCTCGTGACCGACGCGCCGAGGCGCGCCCAGTCCGTGCCCGCCGTCTGCGGCCCGTACTCGTAGACCTCCGGCTTCGGTCCGCTCGCCACCACTGGTACGCCCGCGGCAAGCAGGTCGCGCAGTGTGTCCATCGTCCTGCTCGACCGCAGTGTGGTCGTCGCGGGCAGGACGAGGGCGCGGAAACTCCGGTCGCCGATGCGCAGGGCGCCGTCCCTGGCTTCCGCGGCGGCGAGGTCACGCTCGTCGATGAGCAGGAAGGGCACGCCCGCCGAGGACAACCCGGCCGCCCACTGGCCCAGTTCACTCGCCTGCCGTGCGCACTGCCCTTCCGACCACACCGTACGGAGCGGGTAGAGGACCGCGACATGGGTACGCGGACGTACGGGTTCGAGGAACTCGCTCACCCTCGCGCTCTCCAACGCGAAGCGGGCGTGATGCCCGGTGAACCACGGCTCGAAGTTGATGCCCGGCGGGAAGTCGAACCGGGGGTTGGCAAGGGACTCGTGGTCGTGGCCGTGCCCATGGGTCTGGTAGAAGCCGTGGAAGATCATCTGCCGCATGCCGCGCAGATGATGCGTCATGGCGGTGGCCCGCAGCTCCCGCAGGCTCAGGCCCCAGTGCCCCGACCACGGCGTGCCGCCCGGTGGCGGGGTGAGGAAGTACTGCTCGACCAGTGTGCCGCTGCGCCCGTGGTGGCGGGCCACCGAGTCGCCGAAGACCGGACTGAGTTGGTCTACGGCGTCCTGCGCGTCCACCGCGGTCAGGTCGCGGTAGCCGTCGACGCCGAAGTGGTCGAGGCCGAAGTTGACCCGCAGGTCCCAGTGCGAGAAGGCGGTGTCGAGGTTCCAGCCGCCGACGTGTCCGAGCACTTCGTGCCCGGACACGAGCAGCCCGTGGCCGTGGCACCAGTCCCGGACGCGTCCGAGGAACGTCTCCTGCGCGTGCCGGCTGAAGTGGTCGTAGAAGCGGGTGCGCAGGCTGCGTGCCTCGGTGTCGGCGCCGCCGAGCAGGGCGGTCAGGGCGCGCGGCAGGTCATCGGCGAGTTCCTTGCGCAGTGCGTCGCCGAGGCTGTGGTGGTACGGGATCGCCGATCGCTGCTGGCCGGTTCGCTCCGCCCAGTCGTAGAAGACGGCGTGCGGCTGGTCGAAGAACAGGTAGGCGACGGTCGAGCCGAAGTGGTCGCCGAGGGCCCGGGCGAACGGTTCGTAGCCGGCCGCGATGAAACGGTCGACGGCGACGGGATCCATCGGGTTGACCAGACGCGACGTCGCACAGCGGGCGGACACGAACACCACGACCTCGGCATCGGCCGGCGCCGTGTCCTCCAGCGTGACCCGGCAGCCCTGTGCCCGCCCGTCCACCTGGACGCTCGCGGCGTCGCGCTCGACGCCGCCGGCCACCACGTACTCGCAACGCCAGTCCGTCCAGGCGACGTTGCCGCCCTCGTAGTGCCACTCCATCGCCACCCGGCCGAGGGACTGCGTCGCCGAGCGGATGCCGCTCACCTCGCCCGCGCGGGAGCCCGGCGCGAGCCGGATCCAGAACAGATGACGTTCACGCAGCTCGTCATGACCGCTGACCGCTCGTCCGGCCGCGTGGCCGCTCTGCCAGTTGTAGTCGTCGTAGAGCCCGACAACCATGCCGAGCCCACTCGCCGTATCGACCGCGAGCCGGCACGCCGTGAGAAAGTCCTCGTCCAGATAACCCTCACGCGGGTACGACAGGCGGGCCTGGATCTGGAAGCTGCGGATGCCCGCGTCGTACATCTCGTGCACCTGACGCCGGATCAGTGCCGGGTCGGGCGGCTCGTGCCAGAACCAGTACGCGGCCGGCCGGTGCCAGGCGTCCGGGTCGGCGAACGTGCCCTGCCCGCGTGCCGTCGCGCTGGTCAACGCTCCACCGCCGCAGGCTTCTTGGCACGGCCGTCGGCCGACGCACGTGAATAGTCGGGCCGCGGGTCGAGCCCCAGCGCGTACGTGAGCACGGCATAGAGCGCCGCCGCGATCACCATCGCGATGACGACGCCGAGACTGCTGGCGCCGAACACTCCGTCGCGGCCCGCCTTCGTGAGCAGGAAGCCGGTCAGCTTCGCGAAGTTGGGGTCGGCACTGGTGACGAGGCCGAGCCCGACGACGGTCCCGACGCCGAGGCTCACCAGGGCCGTCCAGCGGCCGTTGCGCCCGCCGTATCCGGCCGGCAGCGCCATGTCCGTGTTCCACCCCATCCGGCGCTGGCGTACGAAGTCGACCAGCTGGATGCCGCCCATCGTCCCCATCATCACGGCGATCAGCGACAGGAACGACTGGAACGTGGCCAGGAACGAGTCCGAGATGAACAGCAGGTAGAACGCGCCCAGAGCGATGACCACCGCGTTGAACGCGGTCGTCGCCGAGCGGCGCAGGGGGACACCGACGGCCATCAGGGCGAGCCCGGAGCTGTAGATGCCGGTGATGGCGGCGGAGACGAGGGAGACGACGATGACGATGGAGAAGGGGACGAAGAACCACATGGGCAGCAGATCGGTGAGCGCGCCGATCGGATTGGCCGCGGCAGCCGCTCCGAGCTGGGGGTCGCTGCCGACCAGCAGGGCGCCGACGATGAGCAGTAGCACGACGGGCAGGCTGAGTCCGGTGGCGGTCCAGCCGACGACACCGCGCGCCGGAGTGTCCTGCCGCAGGTAACGGGCGAAATCCCCGCCGTAGTTGAGAAACCCGAGGCCGACCATCGTCATCGCCATGACGACGCCGCCGATGAAGACGAACGGTCCGCCCGCGGGCGCGTCACCGAGATGGGACCAGTGCACCTCGGGGAGTACGAACCCGAGGAACGCGAGGGTCATGACGCCCGTGACCCACGAGACCCACACCTCGATCCGCATGATGAACTCGTGCCCCAGCACGGACACGGTCATCGTGACGGCCAGAACGAGGACGAACCAGATCACGATGGTGAAGGTCGAGCTCGACCCGTCGGAGTCCGCGAAGACGCCCGGCCACAACTTCCCGAAGAGGTTCGCGCCCGTGGTCGAGGCGAGCGTGATGATGGTGATCTTCCAGCCCATGTTGGAGAGATAGGCGAAGAACGCCGGTATGCGGTTGCCCTGGATACCGAAGGCGAACCTCGTCTGTACAAGGGTCGGTAGGCCGGTGCGCGGACCGCCGACGGCGAGCACGCCGACCATCGTGCAGGAGATCGCGTAACCGAGGGTTCCGGCCACGATGGTCTGCCAGACGTTCAGGCCCAGGCCGAAGACGTAGATCCCGTAGCTGATTCCCAGGATCGAGACGTTCCAGGCGAACCAGACAGCGAAGAGTCCACTCGGCTTGCCTCTGCGTTCGTCGAGCGGAACGGGATTGACCCCGTTCGTCTCGATCGTGCTGCTCTTCTTCTCATCGACGCTCATACCTCGGACTCCTTCGTCTGTATGTCGTTCTCCTGTGAACGTCAGGCGTGATCGAGCTGGTCGGCCGGCATGGGGGCGTCGATCCCGGTCGCGGTGAGATCGACGCCGGTCGGGTCGCGGTGACCGCCGAATCCGTGCGCGGGTCACAGTCCTCGGCGAGACAGGCGGCGAGGTTGCCGAGGCAGGTACCGCACGTGCGGGACGACCACGGGCCGGAGGTCTCGTTGCCATTCCCTACGGCCCGCACGGAGTTCATGACGCCGCCTTCGTCGTGCCGCGCTCGACGAGACGGGTGCCGAGCAGGACCGTCCGTGCCGTGTGATCGCCGGACATCTGCCGGTCGAGCTCCGCCACGGCGCGCGAACCCAGCTCCCCGATCTCCTGGGCGACGGTCGTCAGGGCGGGACGGACGAGCGCCGCCAGGGCGATGTTGTCGTAGCCGACGACGCTGAGATCCTCCGGCACCCGCATGCCCCGGGCGAACACGGCGTTCATGGCACCGATGGCGGCGATGTCGTTCGCCGTCGTGACGGCCGTCGGGGGCTCGGGCCCGTCAAGCAGCCGACCCACGGCGTCTGCTCCGCAGTCCGCTGTGAAACCGCCCTCGACGACGGTCGGTTCGAGGCCCGCCTTGCGCATCTCGCTTTCGTATCCGCAGACACGCAGCGCGGTGACATCGAGCTCGGACGGGCCGCTGATGTGGGCGATCCGGGTGTGCCCGAGCGCCAACAGGTGGCGCACCGCGAGTGCGGCGCCGTCGACATGGTCCGTGACGACCGTCGAGATGTCGGTGATCGACTCCGCCCGGTCGACGACAACGAGCGGTCGCGTCCCGGCCGCCTCCCGCAGCCGCGTGGCGGAGTCGAACGGATTTCCCACGACGATGAAGCCGTCGACCCCGCGCGCACGCAGCAATCGGAGATCCTCCCGCGCCGACTCCGCCCCTGGCGACGCGGCGAGCAGGATGGTCTGCCCGCGTTCCTTCGCCGCGCTCTCCGCACCGGCCATGAGCTCCGGGAAGAACGGGTTCGTGATGTCAGGAACGATCAGACCGAGGGAGTGTGAACGGCCTGAGGACAGGCTCCGAGCTATCTCGTTCGGCTGGAACTGCAGCCGGTCCGCGACGGCCCGCACCCGCTCCACCGTCGCCGCCGAGACCCGGCCCTTGCCGGTGAGCGCACGCGACGCCGTCGCCACGGACACACCGGCCTCAGTCGCGATGTCACGGATGTTCACCACGTGGGATTCACTCCTCCACAGGTTGCGTAACCGGTTGCGCAGGCCAAAGTAGGCGCGTTCGGGGAATGTGCGCAACCGGTTACGCAGCACTAATTTCCGCAGTGGCCGTTCCAGGTCCGATCGGGACTTCGGAGCGCCCCGAGTCGGCCGGAGAGACGATCTTGGCGCACTCGCCGGGCTGCCGACCCAAGCCCGCCGCTACATGGGCCTCGACCTGCCGGCCAAGGCCCGCCTCCACCCGATCGAGTCGGCAACCGACGACACCGACCTACCACCGAACTCAGCACATGGCCTCAAACACGAGATCACCGAGTGGCCGTCAATACACCACTCCCGCGGACGTGACCCTCCTGCCAAAGGGGCGGGTACTCGCAGTTGGCGGCTATGACGCGCTGACACTGCTGTGCGTGACAGTTGCAGCAAAGCTGGCATTCGACGGCATCGGGCAGCTGAACCTACTGGGGAACGCTGCGGAGGTTCGGCCAGAGCCCGGGTCTGCGCGGGGTGGCTGCGGTGGTGGGAGTTGGCCAGGGGGAAGTGGCCCAGCGGGCCGAAGTAGGCCTCGATCAAGTTGCCCCAGGAGGCCTAGAACGGGGTGAAGCACAGCTCGACCTTGTTCTTCTTCGTTCTTCTTCGTCCAGCGGCGGATATCAGCGCCGGTGTGGACAGAGAGGTTGTCCAGGATGATGTAGCGGGAGTTCATCGCCGGACGGGCCTGGCTGACTGTCTACCAGCTGCCGTCCTACGCACCGGACCTCAACCCAGTCGAGGGCATCTGGTCACCGCTGCGGGGCGGCTGTCTGTCCAACACCGAACCCACCTCATCGACGGATGCCTCGCCGGAACCGGACTGTCACTCACACCAACGACAACCCGAGTTCAAGCTCAGTAACCGCGCTACCGACTGTCCGAGGAGTCTGCCGAGCGCTCGTGGCTCTCAGCGGTGAATCGTACGCAGGTGTATCCAGTGGGCGACATCGCGTCGGTGCGTTATGGAGACCACCGCAGATATCTCGTCACCGCCCGCCATCTCGACGGTGACGTATTTCCCTTGATGGAAGTCGACTTGCCCTCCCAGGTGTGGACTCCCCTTTGCACGTCCAGAAAATATGGAGCAGGGCTGGATGATCGATCGACGATCAGTGAGCATTACGATGAACTCTTCGTGGAGCATCACATACGGCAGTCGACCCACCCTACTGCGTGCCGGGAATATGATTCGGACTTGTTCACCCTCCGGGACAATCCCGCGGGCATTCGATTTCACGCCGGCTCGCAGCGAAACCATTTTCGTCGTGTACAAGACGATGACGAGAGCAGCGTTCCACACCACCGACACCGGGAACGGCCATTCCATGATCCAAGGGAGTGAGACAGCCCAGACGGCCAGAGCGAGCGTCAGCAATCGGACGCACAGGATCGTGATGGCTTTGGCCACGGGGCCCTTCCGTTCTCGGGTTCACCAACGACCGGCTTGCCTTGCCAGGCTTACCCTTCCGGGGAGGCCCGGCATGACACCTCAGGCATGGGTGGGCATAGAATAGCGGTCCGAATCCGGGCACGACCGGCGACAAAATCCCGCCGACGATACCTTCGGCCATCCCCTCCATGGGATCATCGGCAGGCAGCTGCCTCGCCTCGGCTGTGGTGAATGCGGTGTTGGACAGCCAGCCGCGCCGCAGCAGTGACCAGATGCCCTCGACCGGGTTGAGGTCCGGAGCATAGGACGGCAGCTGGTAGACAGTCAGCCAAGCCCGTCCGGCGATGAACTCCCGCATCCCGGCGGCGAGATGGACGTTCAGGTTGTCCCACACGAGCACGATCGGGCCCGCCTGGCTGCTGGTGGGCCGCGATCAGCAGGTCGCGGTAGTCGGTCCAGGCGAAGCTCTTGCGGCCGTCGCGCCGGCCGTCGTCGCGGCGTGGCCGGTGGATCAGCTGGGAGCGTCCGCGGACCCGGATCACGGGCGTGTGCCCGCGTCGGGCCCAGGTGCGGGCGGTGGGCGGCGTCATCGAGAAGCCGGACTCGTCCTCGAAGACGATCCACGCATCGAGCGCCGCCGCGGCCCTTCCACCTGCGGCCACGTCTCCTTCACCCAGCCGGTGACCTGCTCCTCGTCACGTTCGACGGCCCGTCCGGCCGGGACCTGGCAGGAAAAACGGTGCCGGATCAGCAACTTGCGCACCCCTTGCAAGGTGTAGCTCTTGTGGAAGCGGCGGCCGATCACGGTCTCTACCCGGGACAGGGTCCACCGCTGGTCGGGCCAGCCGTGCGCGACCGGCCCTTTGGCCAACTCCGTTTCCAGTACGACGAACTGAGTCTCGCTCAGCCGCGGGGGCGAGGCCGAACCCGCCGACCGCAGAGCCCATGGACCGCCCCTGTCCCACAACCGCCGCCACCGCTGGACCGACCGAACGCCGACCCGTAACTCCTTCACGATCACCGAGCTCGGCTCGCCCGCAGCGAACCGCTCCGCGGCCACCATCCGGACGCCTTCACGGAACTGACGGCGCTCATCCGACAGACCGCCGCCTTGCGCATACCTCATAAGAGACGGCGTACCGCGAGAATCAACCGAATCCCGCGATCGACCAACACCCCCACTTCCGACGCGATTTATCCGAACAAGAGCAGTGAGCCGCCGTGACCGGCCGGCACCGACCCTGAGTTCCTTCCGCAAGGTCTCTGCAGGAATGGGCCGCTGATGCAAATCTCGATGTCGGGCATCGAGCATCAACGCGCGTGCCGGCAAAGGGTCGGCGCTGCGAGGACCGTCGCCCTCCACCTGACCGTCTCCTTCGGGCGCAATGGTCACCCCATTCACCGGCCGATGTACCAGAAGTTCTGCCGACAGGAACAAGGCCACCGGAGGCCACCCCGCGACATGCACCGGCTTCCGTTCCAAGGCCGGTGCCGCCGCGACGTTCGCAGCCAACGAGACCGCGATCCCCAGCAGAAAGGCGGTCCACACAGCACCTCGCGCTCGCCGTGTCCGCGGGCCCGACGGCTTCAACAGCCCCACCGTCGCCAAGAGCAGCAACCCGTCGACCGACAGCGGCCACAACGAGGCGCTGACCGCGTCCGCTCGACCCTGGCCGATGAACTCCCGCTGATGCACATAGGAGGCGTACGCGGACACCCCCGCCACAACCAGAGCGCACAGAGGTCGAATCCAGGCGTCGAGATCGAAGGCCCGACTCGTGACCGCACCCTCCCGCTGTGCCGCGGCAGCGGTCATCCGGCCCACCACCCACCACCCGGACCCAGTTCACAATCAGTGCACATTTCCGCGGGAACTTCCGGGAACTCGCAGGTAGAAGCGGGGTGCCCGCCGGCCTTCGAATCAGCTGCTACCAGCCCAAAAGACCTGGTCAGAGTCTCCACAGTAAACACCTTGTAGCGTACTACGCGTATAGTTTCGCTGTGAGCAACTACAGTCCAGATACTGAAACGACAGGTTCGCAGTCCGGCGGGGTGCAGTCCGTGGACCGTGCGATCAGCGTGCTGGAGATTCTCGCCCAGCGTGGTGAGGCCGGTGTCAGCGAGGTGGCCGGTGAGATCGACGTGCACAAGTCGACCGCGTTCCGGCTGCTCGGCGCCCTGGAGGCACGTGGGCTCGTGGAGCAGGCGGGCGAACGCGGCAAGTACCGGCTCGGCTTCGGGATCGTACGGCTGGCCGGCGCGGTCACCGGACGGATCGACATCACCCAGCAGGGCCGCCCGGTCTGCGAGCGCCTCGCCGAGGAGATCGGCGAGACCGTCAACATCGCCGTCATGCAGGAGCAGTACGCGATCAACCTGTACGAGGTCCGCGGCCCCGGCGCCGTCACCGCGCACAACTGGGTAGGAGAACTCACCCCGTTGCACGCCACGTCCAGCGGCAAGGTCCTGCTGGCCCACCTCCCCGCCAAGGAGCGCACCGCGCTGCTGTCGGAGGCCGGCCTGAAGAAGGTGACCCCGCACACCCTGACCTCGAAGACGAAGCTGGAGAAGAACCTCGCCGAGGCCCGGGAGCGCGGATACGCCTGGACGCTGGAGGAGTTGGAGCTCGGGCTGCACGCCGTGGCCGCGCCGGTCCGCAACCGCGACGGCGAGGTGATCGCCGCGGTCAGCGCCTCGGGACCGGCGTACCGGTTCACCGAGGAGCGTCTGCACGAACTCGCCCCGGTGCTGGTCAAGGGCGCCGAGGAGATCAGCCACCGCATGGGTTACCTGGGCTGAAACACCCTTGGCTCACCCCTGGTTGATCCCCAGGCGCTCGTTCACCCAGTCGTGGAACGCGCCGATGTGATGCTCGCTGGGCACCAGCACCCCGCCCTTGGCGTACATCCGTGAGCTCATTCCGGGCTGCGTGCGCTCGCAGGCCTCGAAGTCCTGGCGGTTGACCCGGTCGAAGAGTTCCACGGACCGGCCGACGTCCTTGCCGCTCTCGACGACGTGCGGGAGGTAGAGCCAGTCGCACTCGACGATCGTGCGGTCGACGGCCACCGGGTACATCCGGTGGAAGATCACGTGGTCGGGGACGAGGTTGATGAACACCTGCGGCTTGATGGTGATCGCGTAGTAGCGGCGGTCCTGGTCCTCGCTGACCCCGGGTATGCGGTCGAGGCCCTCGGAGCCGTCGACGGTGAATCCCTGGACCTCCTCGCCGAACTCGGCGCCGTGGCCGACGTAGTACTGGGCGGCGTAGCCGTCGGCGAACTCCGGTAGCACCTCGGTGAGTTCGGGGTGGATCGTGGCGCAGTGGTAGCACTCCATGAAGTTCTCGATGATGAGTTTCCAGTTGGCGTGGACGTCGTAGACGATGCGCCGGCCCACCGAGAGGTGGTCGATGTCGTAGTGATCGAGGGACTCCACGTCGCCGAGCCGGGTGACGACCTCGCTGATGACGTCCTCGTCGAACGACGGCGGGTTCTCCGCCAGGTTGACCCACACATAGCCGAGCCATTCACGGACGGCGACGCTCACCAGCCCGAACTCGGTACGGCCGACATCGGGCATCTTCGTCAGGTTGGGAGCGGCGACGAGCTTGCCGTTCAGGTCGTACGTCCAGGCGTGGTACGGGCATTGGAAGGCCCGCTTGACCTCGCCGGCCTCCTCGGTGCAGAGCTTGGCGCCGCGGTGCCGGCACACGTTGAAGTAGGCGCGTACGGAGTTGTCGCGGGCGCGTGTGATGAGGATGCTCTCGCGGCCCACCTCGACGGTCCGGAAGGCGCCCGGTCTGGCGAGCTCGGAGGAGCGCACGGCGCAGAACCACATCGTCTCGAAGATGCGTTCCTGTTCCTGGGCGAAGATGCCCGGGTCCGTGTAGGAGGAGCCGGGCAGGGTGGCGATCAGGCTGTCCGGCAGGCTGGTCGAGGTCACAGTGCACTCCTCGGAGAACGTCGTGGATCGGTCGGTCACGCGCCGGGAAGAGCGACTCCGGACGGCGTAGGTACGGGTCAACTCACCGTGGCGGCAAGCTGCTTGCGCCACCGCATGAACAGCCGCGGCTGGTCCATCGCGAGCACGGCGACCGGCTGCCCGCCGCACCGGTAGACGGCGAGGAAACTACGGTCGCCCGGGGCGCCCTCCTCGACGGTCACACTGTCGGCACCGGCCGCGTGACCGGCGAACTGGATCTTCACGCCGTACTGGTCCGACCAGAAGTACGGCGGCCGGGGCACACCCGGTTCCGCCGCCCCCCACGACAGCAGCGCGGCCACCGCCGCGTCGGGCCGCTCCCGCGCACCGGTCCAGTGCTCGACCCGACGGTGGAACCCCACCCGCGGGTCGTACCAGGACGCGCAGTCTCCTACGGCTACCACACCGGCGACGCTGGTACGGCCGTCCGCACCGCACTTGACGCCGTTGTCGAGCTCGACGCCTGAGCCTTCGAGCCACTCGACGCACGGGCGCGCGCCCACCCCCACGACGACGATGTCGGCGGGGACCGTTCGCCCGTCCTCCAGGAGAACGGCGTCGACGCGGGTCTCCCCGCTCAGCCCTTTCACTCCGACACCGCACAACAGCCGTACGCCGTGGGCCTCGTGGAGGGCGGAGACGATGCCGCCCATGGTCTCGCCGAGCGGTCCCGCGAGGGGGGTCGGCGCCGCTTCGATCACCGTCACGTCGAGGCCGAGGGCGTACGCGGTGGAGGCGACCTCGGCGCCGATGAAGCCGCCGCCGATCACCACCAGCCGTCCGCCCAGGGTGAGTTCGTCGCGCAGGGCGCGGGCGTCGTCCAGGGTGCGCAGGGTGTGCACGCCGGCCAGCCCGTCCGTGCCCGGCAGGTCGCGCGCCACCGCGCCGGTCGCAACGACGACGCCGTCGGCCCGGACCTCCCGGCCGTCGTCCAGGGTCAACACCCGTTCCGTACCGTCGACTTGGAGTCGGACGGCGCGGGCGCCGAGCAGCCACTCGGCGCGCAGGTCCTCGTCGTCCGACTCCAGCGCGAGATCGGCCTCACCGAGGGTGCCGGCCAGGAACTCCTTGGACAACGGCGGTCTGTCGTACGGGCGATGGGGTTCGTCGCCGATGACGACGAGCCGTCCGTCGTAGCCCTGTTTCCGCAGCGAGCGTGCCGCCGACAGCCCGGCCAGCGAGGCGCCGACCACGGCCACGGTCCTCACGCGGGTCCTCCGGCGAGCCGGGACGCGACGCAGGGCGGCAGGTTCGGGGCGTCCGTGGACGGCACGACGTAGATCATGCCGTCCTGGACGAGGACCTCATGGGTACGCACCGGGCGCTTGGCCGGCGGGGCGTCCACGGCACCGGTCCGCAGGTCGAACTTCGAAGCGTGCAGCGGGCATTCCACCTCGCAGCCCTCCAGCCAGCCGTCGGCGAGCGAGGCGTCCTGGTGAGTGCACGTGTCGTCGATGGCGAAGACCTCGCCGTCGTCGGTGTGGAACACCGAAACCGGCGGATCGATGTCGAGCCGGTAGGCCTCGCCTCGCGGCAGATCCACGAGAAGGCACGCGGGAATCATCATGACACCTCGGTGCGTATAGCGAAACGGATTGCGGTAAGCGCAACGTCAGTTTGAGGGCGCCCCCAAACCCTTGTCAAGGCATCCAGAGGACAGGTGAACCCCTGGCTCGACGTTGCTCCTCACGCAACATGCGCCACAATAAGCAACTCCACGGGTAGAGGGTGGACGGTTCATACGACGCCGAGGGAACCCGGGTCGACGCCGTCGAGCTGAAGGCATGTGTCACGGCTCAGGCCGAGGAGTTCCGCCATGGGCACCGCGCGACGGCTGGTCGCCGACAGCTCCCGGCGGCCCTCGGCCGACCACAGCGGCGGGAAGAACGACAGCCCCTGCCGGCCCTTGAGCGCGGAGACCTCGGCGTGCCAGCCGTCCCAGCGCAGGCTGCCGTAGAACTCCTGGAGTCCGCCGGAGAGAATCCAGCTCAGCCAGGCCGAGTGGCCGGCGCCCAGGGCCTCCCAGCGGAGGGCGTCGGGGGCGAAGTAGAGGATCTCGCCCGGCTCTCCCGGCCGGCCGGCCGCGCGGGGGTCGCCCCCGTTGAGGGTGAAGACCCCGCCCAGCACATCGTGCGCGACGACGAGCCCCGCGCCCGAGGGCCACGCGGGGTCGAACGTCGCGGGCATCGCGTTGACCTCGGCCAGGCCGGGCAGCCCGGTGGCGTCGACACCGCTCGGGCTGCCGAAGATCCGCAGCCATCCGCCGTCCACGAGCAGACCGCCGCAGTTCAGCACGATGCCGCCGAGATGCGATCGGGCGGAGACCTGTAGTTGCAGCAGGCAGGCGCGGCCCGACTCGGGATCGCCGGGCAGCACCTCGACCGGTGTGTCGCCGGCGGACAGCTCCTGAAGGAGCAGCGGCCAGGCCGGATCGTCGACGTCGGTCAACTCATCGAGTTCGCGCACCTCCGCATCGTCGCACCGCCATCAGTCCTGGGAGTTCAGTCCCCTTGGCCGACGTGCAGGCGGGCCTCCCTGCGGGCGTGGGCGCGGCGGCCGGACAGGCGCCACAGGAGGCGGGCGGGCGCCGGGGCCTTGGTGAGGAGCGTGCGCTGCTCTTCGGGGGTCGCCACGGCCATCAACACGCTTAAGGCGCGCAGCAGATGCTTCTTGTCCAGCTTCGCCAGGCTGATCTCGCCGAGTTCCTCCCATTCGGCGACGCTGAGGTGTTCGGCGGCCAGCGGCAGGATGGTGTTCTCCTCCTCGTCCATGTGCGCGGTCAACACCGAGCCCAGTTCGGTGAGTTGATCCGCGACCTGCTCCGCGAGGGGTCGGGGGTCAGCTGCCAGTCCGTCCAGCGCGCCTCTCACCTCCGTGACCAGTTCTTCGAGCCGGTGGTGCTGTTCCTCCATGCGCGCGACCGCGTCGGCCCGAACCCCCGTCCGTGCCGTGAGCAGGGGCCAGAGGTACTCGTCCTCGCTGACGTGGTGGGCTTCCAGGCCCATGAGCATGAACCGCACCGCGTCGACGACCAGCGCGGCCCGCGCGGTGTCGCCGGGCCGCAGCCCGCGCACCAGGTCCGGCAGTTCCGCGCACGATCGCCGGAACGTGCGGTGGACGACCACCATGTCGTGGACATCCGGTTTCGAGGTGACTACGTCGGACATGGTGCTCCCTAACCCTTGCTCAGCTGCGCGTGGAAACGGTGTGCCAGGTCCGTCAGCTCTTCCGCGCTCCGCGCGGTCTGCTGCAGGTCGATCAGGACCTCGTCGGTCCCTGCCGCGTGGGCGGCGAGCAGGTAGTCCGTGACCTGGACGACCGTTCCCCGGTGCGGGACGGCGTCGTTCGGTGCGGCCTCGGCCGTCACCACGGGGTTGACGCGGACGACGGTGCGCAGGCTGTCGGGGTCACGCCCGCCCGCCTCCGCGATCTGCCGGATCTGGCTGATGACGTAGGCCAGTTGGGGCACCGGCAGGGCGACTCCGGCCCAGCCGTCCGCGCGACGGCCGATGCGTTCCAGCGTGGCCGGGGTGAAACCGCCCAGGAGCACCGGCGGGCGGGGACGCTGTACGGGGAGTGTCTCGATGTGCGCGCTCGGGATCGTCCACCGCTCCCCCTTGTACTCGGCCGAGGAGCCGGACCAGACGTGTTCCAGGACGTCCAGGGTCTCCTCCAGCCGGGCCCCGCGTCCCCGCCACGGCACCCCGATGGCCTCGTACTCGTCGGACGACCAGCCGAGCCCGAAGCCGAGGTCGAGCCGCCCCCCGCTCAGGATGTCGACGGACGCCAGCGAGCGGGCCAGCAGGAGCGGGGAGTAGAAGGGAGCGTTCAGCGTGCTGGTCCCGAGGCGCAGCCGTCGGGTGGCGTGTGCCAGGAAGGACAGGGTGACGACGGGGTCCAGGAAGGTGCGGTACTCCTCCGGTACGGGACCACCGCCGGGATACGGGTCTTTGGGCTGCGTCGGTACCAGGGCCCGGTCGCCCACCCACAGGCTGTCGTAGCCGATCTCTTCGACTGCGGCGGCGAACCCCGAGATGGTGGCGGGGTCGGTGAACAATCCGTACTGGGGAGATCCCAGTCCGATCTTGAGCATGTGTGTCACCTGTTCGAGAAGCTGGTGCGGTCCGTTCTCGGATCACCGTGCCGGACGCGGATCGACGTCCGGTCGACGGCGGGTGAAAGCGGGGTCGACCCGGCGGGCGGACGGGCTCAGCGCCCGGCCGCTTCCTTCCGCAGGCGATCGCTGACCTCGTACACATGCTGTGCCGCGGAGATGTCGACCTCGGCCCGGTCCGAGCTCAGTGCGGTGAACAGGCGGGCCACCTCCTGAAGGAAGTAGGCCGGGCTGTTCGGGTCGTCCGGCGCGCCGCCGACGGCCTCCGACTCGGCGAAGAACTCGACGGCCTCCGCGTTCCGTCCCTGGTCCGCGAGCACGACCGACAGCAGCCGGGTGGACATGAAGAGCGTCAGCGGGTCGTCGCCGTCGCGGGACCGCCGGATTCCCTGGCGCAGATCGGTTTCCGCCGCTGTCAGATCACCGCGGATGAAGCCGAGCCAGGCCCGGATGTGCCGGGTCTGCGAGGGCAGCGCCGGGTCGTCTCCCAGGTCGGCCGCCGCGACCGCGTGGTCCGTGACGCGTTCCAGTTCCCGCTGGTGCGCGGGCCCGGCGAAGAGCCCGCTCGACGCGATCACCGACAGCGCGGCGACGACGACCTGCGAGGCGTCGGGGATGTCGCGCAGCACCCGGGAGAACACCGCGACCAGCAGGGTGTGCTCGGCCAGCAGCCAGGTACGCGCCCCGGCGGCGTCGGCGAACCGCAGTCCGGTCAGTGGCACGGAGAAGAGATGGATGCTGAGGGAGCCGGACCGCTCGGTCGCGCTCATGGCCTGGAGCAGGGTGGCGTGCAGGAACATCGTCAGCCGTACGAGTGCCGCCTCGCGATCCGCTGCGGGGTCCTCGCGGTCGGCACGACGGGCGGCGAACGCCCGTACCAGATCGTGGAATCGGTAGCGGTCGGCCGAATGCGGTTCGAGCAGACCGGCCTCGACCAGATGCTCCAACTGGTCCTCGGTCTCCGCTTCCGGCTGGTCGAGCAGCACCGCCGCGACCGCGACCGGGAAGTCGGCGGCGTCGAGCAGCGCGCACAGGCGCATCGCCCGGGCCTGCGCGGGGGCGAGGGCCCGGTAGCCGACCTGGAAGGTGGCCTCCACCGAGATGCCTCCGGCCCGCAACTCGTCGAGCTGGTGCTCCTCGGCGCGCAGCC
>NZ_JAWOAI010000017.1:0-41443 GCF_033194735.1 Streptomyces sp. W16 | reverse complement strand
CGGTCGCGCCGGGTGCGGCGGGGACCTGGCCAAGGCGCGCGGCCAGGCTGGTCACGGTCGGATGGCGGAACAGCTCCGACACCTTCAGCGACTCGTTGCCCGGCTCTTCGGTGAGCAGCTGGTGAACCTGCATCAGCAGCACGGACGTACCCCCGAGATCGAAGAAGTTGTCGTCGCGTCCGATGCCCTCGCGATGGAGCACCTGCTGCCAGACGGCCGCCACCCGCCGTTCATGAGCGCTCAGCGCCACGGAGCCGCGGGGCTCGGTCCGTGGCACCGCGCTCGTGAACTGTCGGGACAGCTGGGCGCGGTCGACCTTCTGGCTGGCGTTGAGCGGGAACGAGTCGAAGAACCCCACCTGGGTGGGCAGCATGTAGGGCGGCAGCGAGGAGCGCAGCTCGGCTTTCAGACCGCCTTCCGTCAGCTGCGCCCCCGGCTCCGGAATCACACAGGCGACGAGGCGGCTGTCGCCCACCCCGGCACCGAGGACCAGTGCCGTCGACCTTCTGACACCGGGCACCATGTCCAGCCGGGCCTCCACGTCCTCAAGCTCGACGCGGTACCCGCTGATCTTGACCTGGTTGTCGACGCGTCCGAGGATCTCCAGCAGCCCCCGGGAGTTGACCCGCGCCAGATCGCCGGTGCGGTACAGCCTGCCCTGGGCCTCGAAGGGGCTGTCCAGGAAGCGTTCCCCGGTCAGTTCCGGCTGGTTGAGGTAGCCGCGGGCGACGCACTGTCCGCCGACGTACAGCTCGCCGGTGAACTCCGGTGGCACCGGGTGCCCGTGCTCGTCGAGTACATAGACCTGTGTGTTCGCCAGCGGCAGCCCGACCGGCACTCCGGCGGAGGCGCAGTCCTCAGCCCCGACGCGCTGCGCGGTGACCCAGACCGTGGTCTCCGCCGGGCCGTACATGTTCCACAACGTGCCGCACCACTCCCGGGCGGTCCGGGCGAGCGGCGCGGGCAGGAGCTCACCGCACGAGAAGACGTGCTGCAGCGCCAGGTCCCGCGCCCCGCTCCTGCGCACCACGGCCGACAGGCCGTGCAGGGCGGAGGGAGTCTGGACCAGGTGGGTGACCCGTTCCTCGGCGAGCAGCGCATGGAAGAGGTCGGGCGAGCGGGCCGTGGTCGACGGCACGACGACCAGGCAGGCGCCGGCCAGCAGAGTGCCCCACAGCTCCCAGACCGACAGGTCGAAGCCGGTCGAGTGGAAGAGTGCCCCGACTGCGGTCTCGTCCACGACGACGTGCTCCCGCATGGCTTCGAGCAGGCTCAGCACATTGCCGTGCTCGACATCGATCCCCTTGGGCGTCCCCGTCGATCCGGAGGTGTAGACGGTGTACGCCACGTCGCCGACGCCCGGCAGTTCGCCCTGGCCGCCGGCCGGGGGCAGTTCGGTCTCCGACATGACCAGGGTTCGCGCAGCCGAGCCGTCCAGCATGTCGGCCAGCTTCGGCTGGGTGAGCACCACGCGCGCTTCGCTGTCGTCGAGGACGGCCTGGCACCGGGCCGCGGGGTACGAGGGGTCGAGGACCACGTAGGCCGCTTGCGCCCGCTGGACCGCGACGATGGCGACCACCGTGTCGAGCGAGGGTTCGAGCAACAGGGCCACGCGGCTGCCGGGCCCGACCCCTTCGGCGCGCAGCTTGGCGGTCCAACGCCCCGCCAGCTCGTCGAGTTCGGCGTAGGTGAGCTGGGTTCCGTCGTAGCGCACCGCTGTCCGGCCGCCGTGCTTCTCAGCGGCCTGCAGGAACCGGGCCGCCAGGCTGTCGTCCGCCGCGAAGGTCACTTCGGTGGAATGCCGGTTGATGCCGTGGCCGGCAATGTCCAGTGCCGTCAGGTCCGCCACGTCGCGGTCGGGGCCCGCGACCGCGGCGTCCAGCAGGGTCAGATAGTGCTCGGTCGCGCAGCGGGCCGCCGCTGCGGAGAAGACGGATTTGCGGTACTTGAGCACCCCGACGAGCCGGTCGCCGTCGTGCACGACTTCGAGTACGAGCTCCAGCTGGTCATTCTGCTGGGCCAGCCGGAACGGCACCGCGCTCAGCCCGGCCCAGGCGACCGGGGTGGCGTCCTCGTCGGCCACGTACAGGCCGGCGTGCGCGGGATACCGGCTGGGCTTCTGGTAGCTGAACATCGCCTGGAAGATCGGGTTGCGGTCGTCGACCCGGCGCGGTGCCAGCTCGCTGACGAGCAGCTCGAACGGATAGTCCTGGTGCTCCAGCGCCTCTGCCACCGTGCGGCGGGTCCGGCCGAGCTGCTCCCGGAACGACACCGGGTCGCTCAGATCGGCACGCAGCACGACGGGATTGACGAAGTTCCCGACGCACTCGGCCATCGCCGGGTCCGTCCGGCCGGCGACCGGAGTCCCCACCAGCACGTCCCGCTGTCCCGTGTAGCGGCCGACCAGCAGCTGGAAGGCCGTCAGCAGGACGGCGTAGGGAGTGACCCCCTCGTCCTTGGCCAGCGCGAACACGGCGTGGGCGAGCTCGGCGGGGAAGGGGAACACGATCGATTCGCCCCCGCCGACGTCCTCCGGGTCGAGATCGAACCGAGGCCATTCGGCCGGTTCGAGCTGACCGGAGAGCTGAGCGTGCCAGTAGGCGCGCGCCCTGGCGCCCCTCTCGCCGTCGATCAGCCCACGCTGGTACGCGACGAATTCGGGGTAGGGGACATTGCGGCCGGGCAGCTGTGCCGGACGCCGTTCGGCCTCCGCGAGGTAGAGCTGCTCAAGCTCCTCCAGCACGACGCCCAGCGACCAGAAGTCGCACACCACGTGGTGGACGGCCAGCAGGACGACGGCCTCGCCCTCGGCCACCAGGTACACGCGTACCCGGATCGGCGGCCCGGTCACGAGGTCGAACGGCTCTCGGTAGGCGCCGTGTACCGCCTCGTGGAGCTGCTGGTCGCCCCACTGACGGGCGTCCAGCTCGGCGATGTCGGGCTCCAGCCACCCGTGCACCGTCTGGCGGCCCGTGCTGTCGTCCTGGCCCGTGCCCACGCGGTCGAAGGTGGTGCGCAGGGCCGCGTGCCGCCCGACGAGCGACTGGACGGCGACGGAGAACGCCGCGGAGTCGAACCCACCGGTGAACCGCGCGGTGAAGGCGACGTTGTAGGAGGCGCTGTCGGGCTTGATCTGGTGCAGCATCAGCAGCGACCGCTGGGCGTACGAGAGCGGGTGGTCGGTGCGTGCCTGGCCGGCCCGCGATCGGAGCACGCTCTCCAGCCTCTTGCGGATTTCGTAGTCGGTCACGGCAATCAGTCCTCGGTCGGGCGGACGGATTCCTGAGCGGCCAGCCAGGGCAGGAGCAGCTGGATCTGGTCCTCGGTGAGCGTGTCGAGAGAGGCCAGGAGCTGTTCCGCCTCCCGCGGCGAGAAGGGCTGGGCGTCGACCGCGACCGGTTCCGCGTCGACCGGGACCGCCTCGGACGGCGTGTCGCGCGACAGACGGTCGGCCAGCTCGTCGACGAGCAGCCGCAGGGCTTTGCCTTCGAGGAGACCCGTGAGCGGCAGGTCGATGTCGAGGTCGCGGAAGATCTGGCCACGGATCTCCACGGCCAGCAGCGAGTCGAGGCCGGCCTCCTGGAGCGAGAGGTCCTCGTCGACCGCGGCCTCGGACATGCCGAGGCGGACGGCCAGCATGACGCGCAGGTATTCCAGTACCAGCTCGCGGCGACGTTCGGGCGTGGCGTCGGGCCAGTCCCGGCGCAGCCGTCTGCCCGCGTCCGCGCCGCCTAGGGCCGAGTGCTTCGGCTCCTCGTCCGCAACAACGGCTCGTCCGCCGGGGAACCGGGCCAGATAGCGGGACCAGTCCACGCGGAAGACGCCGTACTGGCCGCCGGGGCCGGCCAGGAGCCGGTCGAGTGCGGCGAAGGCCTGCTCGGACTCCAGAGGTGTGAACCCGCTGTCCAGGAGCCGGTCCTGCAGACGCCGGCTCAGCCGCGCGACCATGCCTGTCTCCCACGGTCCCCAGTTGATGCTGAGGGCGGGCAGGTCCAGTCCCCGCCGGTAGTGCGCCAGTCCGTCGAGGAAGGCGTTGGCGGCCGCGTAGTGGGCCTGCCCGGGCGCGCCGAGCAGCGCGGTCGTAGAGGAGAAGAGGATGAAGTGCTCAAGATCGATGCCCAGGGTGGCGCGGTGCAGGTGCCAGCCACCCGCCACCTTCGGGTCGAGCACCGCCTGGAAGCGGTCCCAGGTCAGCCGGGGTAGTACGGCGTCATCGAGCACGCCGGCCGCGTGGACGACCCCCTTGAGTCCGCCCCACTCCCGCCCCGCACGCTCGACCAACTGCTTGACCGCGGTCTCGTCCGTCACGTCCAGGGCGACCGGAGTGACCCGCAGCCCGGACCGCTCCAGCTCGCGGATCTGCTCCGCGACCGGCCTGTCGGGGACCCGGCGCGAGGCGAGCACTACGTGGCGCACCCCGCTCCGGGACAGCCACGCGGCGGTGCGCAGACCGAGCGCGCCGGTCCCGCCGGTGATCAGATAGCACCCGTCCGCGCTGAGCCGGCTCCGCCGTGCCGTCGGGCTCGACTCGCGGCGCAGCACAGGCTGATGGACCTTGCCGTCCCGGATCGCGGTCTCCGTCGGCGCGTCGGCCGGGGCGAGGACCTCGGGGAGCATGCGCAGCGCGCCGGAGAGGTCCCGCGGGTCCGCGTCGACCAGCCGCACGTTCAGCTGAGGCGCTTCCAGTGCCGCGGTCCTGCCCAGGCCCCACAGCATCGAACCGTACGGATCGCAGACTTCGGCAGGCTCGTGCACGGCCACCGCCCCGCGGGTGAGCAGCACCAGGGAACCGGGTGTCCAGCCCGCGTGTTCGGCGGCCTGGACGAGTGCGGGCACGCTTGCGCAGGCGGCCCGCGTCTCCTGTCCGGCCGAGCCGAGCTCGTCCAGACCGAGGCAGTGCAGGATGCTCGCGGGCCCGGTCTCGCGGAAGAGCCGCGCGAGGCCCTCGGGATCGGCGAGGTCCAGGGCGTATCGGCGATCGTCGTACCGGGCGAAGGTCTCGCCCACCTCGGCGATCACGCAGCGGCTCCCGCTCGCCTCCAGCGCTGTGACCGCGTGCCGCCACTGCCCCTGGCGGTCGGCGAGCACTATCCACGGTCCGGTCGCGGGGGACGCGCCGTCGACCGCCGTGCTCGGCTCCCACTTCTCCCGGTAGATCTGCGCCTCGGCCTCCGGCCGGGCCGACTCGTCGCGTGCGGCCGGGCGGAAGGACACCGCCCTCAGTTCGAGGCCGAGGAGTTCGAGCAGCGGGTTGCCCTCGTGGTCGGTGAGCGAGACGTCGGCCACCGCCCGCGAGGCATCGGCCGTGCGGTGGCGGATGAACGCGACACCGGATTCCGTCGCGTTGCGGGACGCGTGGAACACGGCCCGTTCTATCCGGAACGGCAGCAGCACTCCGTCCTCGGGCGCCTTTCGTACGATCCGTGCCGCGATCGCCAGCTGGACGCAGGAGTCGAGCAGCGCCATCGTCCGTTCCCGCGGCGAGGAAGCGGCGAAGCGGAGGTCGCCCGTGCTGTCCTCGCCGGCCAGGCGCAGCTCCTCGATCCATCGGAACGCCGGACCGAACCGGAAACCGTTCGCCTCGAACTGCGGGTAGAGCTCGGCCGCGGAGAGCGGCAGGCCGACGCGGTAGTCGGAGGGTTCCGTCCGCGCCCGGGCCGACGCGATGGTGGCGACCTGCTGTATCCGCCCCTCTGCGTGCACCTGCCACGCATCGTCGGCGAGCGGGGTATCGCCACGCGTCAGACCGAGCGACTGTGCGACGAACCTGCCCTCCCCGGCCGGGGTGAGCACGAGCTGGACCCGGCGTTCGGTCTCCGCGACCTCCAGGGCACGCGGGAAGACCAGGTCCTCGACGACCGCTGCGGACTCGGCGGCCACCGCCTCTACGAAGCACGCCGTGTGGTAGGCCCCCGGCACGACCAGGCGGCCGGAGATCTCGTGATCGGCGAGCGCACGGGGGGCCGTCGCGGCCACGGTCGTCTCGTAACGCCGCTGCGCGGACTGAGGCAGGGCGAGCCTGCTCAGCGCGGGCAGGTGACGGGCCGCCGAGGTGGACGGTACGGCGTCGGCGCGGGTCGGCGCTGGTGCGATCCAGTGCCGGGTCCGGGCGAAGGGGTACAGGGGGGCGGGCACCTTGCCGGCGCGGAACGGCGCGTAGTACGCGTCCCAGTCGACCGGTGCCTGGGCTCGTTCCAGACGGGCCAAGTGCGCGAGAACCGTGGCCAGGTCCGGGTTCTTGGCGGACAGACCCGGGAGCCAGACCCTGTCGCCGTCGGACTGGGCGCGGCCCGAGGTGGTGAGGGTCCGGCCGGGGCCCACTTCGAGGAGCGCCGTGCATCCCGCGGCGAGCAGCCCGCCGATGCCGGACGCGAACCTGACCGGCGAGGTGAGCTGGCGTCCCCAGTACCGCGCGCCGAGTTCTTCACCGGACGCCCAGGTGCCGGTGAGGTTCAGCATCATCGGAATGGCCGGGGGCCGGTGCGTGACCCGCTCGGCCGCGGCGATCAGGGCCGGTACGGCGTCGGCGACCAGGGACGAGTGGAATGCGTGGGTCGTCTCCAGGGGGATCGTCCCCCAGCGCCGCTGTCGGAACTCGGCTTCCAGCTCGCTCGTTTCGCGGTCCGAGCCCGAGACGGTGACCCGCTCCGGCGCGTTGTACGCGGCTATCGCCGCCGAGCCGCCCTGCGCCTCGACCAGCCGCTCCAACTCGGCCACGTCCGTGCAGCCCACGGCGAGCATCCGGCCGCCGCCGGGAACAGCCGCGAAGGCGCGGCCACGTTCGCAGACCAGCTCAAGGCCTTCCTCAGGAGTGAACACCCCGGCCACGCAGGCGGCCGCGAACTCACCCAGGCTGTGCCCGAGCACCGCGTCCGGCCGCACCCCGCACGAGGCCCAGAACTCCGCCAGCGCGATCTGGAGGAGGAAGACCGCGGGCTGGAGCAGTTCGGCGCGCGCCTGCAGCGCCGGGTCGGCGAACACGTCGAGCGGATCGACTCCGGTCAGACGGCGGAAGAGTTCCGCGTGCCGGTCCACCGCCGCGCGGAACGCCGGGTGCTCGCGGTGGAGTTCGACGCCCATGCCGCCGTACTCGGAGCTCTGGCCGGGGAAGAGGAACGCGGTTCTCGGCCTGGCGCGCGCGGATTCGCCGGCGTCCGCCTGCCCGGTCCCGTCACGCAGCCACGACTCGATGCGCTCGGCGGCCGTCTGCCCGGTGTCGGCGAGCACACTGAACCGGTGCCGCATCGGGCGTCGTCCGGCATGGCTGGTGTAGGCCAGGTCCGTCAGGTCCGCGCCGGGTTCCCGCAGGCGGCTCGCCCACTGCCCGGCCATGTCCCGCAGTGCCTCCGCGCTCTTCGCGCTGATCGTGACCAGGTCATGTCCCGGACGCTCGGGCTTCGGGGCGGGTTCCGGCGCCTGTTCGAGCACGGCGAACGCGTTGGTGCCGCCGATACCCAGAGAGTTGACCGCCGCACGGCGCGGGGATCCGGGCAACGGCAGCGGCTGCGTGTTGACGAACAGTCCCGATCCGTCCAGGCGGAGCCGGGGGCTCGGCGCCGCGAAGTACGGGCTCGGCGGGATCAGGCCCCGGTGCAGGGCCAGCACGGCCTTGATCAGGCCGGCGATGCCCGATGCCGCCTCCATGTGCCCGATCAGGGCCTTCACCGAGCCGATGGCGACGGGGGTGTCATGGCCGAAGAGCTTCTTGAGCGCGCCGATCTCGGTGGGGTCGCCGAGCGGCACACCGGTGCCGTGTGCCTCGATGTAGCCGATGGTCGCGGGATCGACGCCGGAGACGTCGAACGCCTGGCGCATCGCGGCCAGCTGGCCGGGCAGGCTGGCGGCGCCGTAACTGGCCTTGCCACCACCGTCGTTGTTGATCGCGGTGCCGAGGACGGTGGCGTAGACGGTGTCGCCGTCGCGCAGCGCGTCGGCGAGCGGTTTGAGGACGACGGCGCCCACTCCGCTGCCGAAGATCGTTCCCTGCGAGCTGGCGTCGAACGGCCGGCAGCGGCCGTCGGGGGACAGGATCCCGCCACGACGGTGCCAGTACCCGGCCGCGGGAAGGCGAATGTTCACGCCGCCGGCCAGCGCCGCCTCGCACTCGCCGCGCAGCAGACTCTGGCAGGCGAGGTGCACCGCGACCAGTGAGGTGGAGCAGGCCGTCTGTACCGTCAGGCTGGGCCCGGTCAGATTGAGCTTGTACGAGACCCGGGTGGCGAGGAAGTCCTTGTCGGACCCGAGCTGTTCGAGCGAGGCCGTCGGGTCGGCCGGTGGCCCGGAACTGCCCAGCACCTCGGGAAGGTAGCTGGTGAGGACTCCGCCACTGCCGGCGAAGACACCGACCGGGGCACCCGCGTCGGCCGACGAGCGCAGACCGGCGTTCTCCAGGGCGTGCCAGCACGTTTCGAGGAAGATGCGGTGCTGCGGGTCCATGACCGCGGCCTCGCGGCCGGAGATGTCGAAGAAGGCCGCGTCGAAGAGGTCGACGTCGTCGATCGAGGCGGTCGCCTTGACGTAGTCGGGGGCCTTGAGCCACTCCGGGTCGGCACCGCCGCGCAGCAGCTCCTCGTCGTCGAGGTCGCGGATCGACTCGCGGCCGGCCAGGACGGCGTCCCAGAACTCGTCCACGTTCGCCGCTCCGGGGAATCGCGCCGCGAGGCCGATGACGGCGATCGGGCTGCCGCCCGCCTCCCGCGGTGTCATGAAAGCTCTCCGGCGCCGAGCCAGGCCTGGTCGGCCGGGTCGTACGCTTCCAGCAGGTCGCCGACCGTGCGCACAGCGGTGATGGGCACCTCGTCGGAGAACGGGTCACTGTCCAGCTCGATCTCCAGTACGGCGACGAGCCGGGCGAGTTGCAGCGACGTCAGACCGAGCTGATCGACGAGCAGTTGGTCCTCGTCCAAGCGGTCGACCGGTCCGGCCGTCTCGCTCAGGATCTCGCGCAGTACGGCCTTGACCGTCTCCCGCTTGTTCATTTCGAAATCACACTCCCCTTCACATGTGTCCCGGTGCCCGCGATCGGGACTCAGCAGGTGTAGCCGCCGTCGACGGTGATGGTCTGGCCGGTGATGAAGCTCGCCGCAGGCGAGGAGAGGAATCGGATGACGCCGAGCACGTCCTTCACCGAGCCGAGCCGGCCGAGCGGTGTCCGGCGCACGATGCGGCGGCGCTGGTCATCGCCGATGCCGGCGGTCATCTCGCTGTCGAAATAGCCGGGGGCAACGCTGACCACGCGGACCCCGGCAGGGCCGACCTCTCGGGCCAGACCCCGGGTCAGCCCGTCGAGCGCCGCCTTCGCCGCGCCGTACACCGCGACACCGGTCTGCCCGCGCAGCGCGTTGATCGACGACAGATTGATCACCACACCGTCCCGGCGGGCGAGCATCGGCTTGAGGCAGGCCCGGGTGAGCAGGATCGGAAGTGTCAGGTTGGTCCGCAGCGCGGCTTCGATCGCCGTCGCCGAGCTCAGCGTCAACAGGCCCTCGAATCCGACCGCGGCGTTGTTCACCAGCACGTCGATCCGGCGGTGGTGGCGCGCGACCGCGCGGACGAACTCCTCCACCCCCGAGGCATCCGTCCCGTCGAGAGCGGACCAGGACAACGAGTCGGGTCCGGCCGACTCACGCAGCGCGGTCAGTTCGGAGGACTCCTTCCGGCTGAAGGTCTCCACGCGGTATCCGCGCGTCAGGAAGTCCGTCACGAGCGCCAGTCCCAGACCGCGGCTGCCGCCGCTGACGACTGCCACCGGACGCTGATCGACCGGCCCGTTCACACTGCACTTCCCATTCGCTTGAATCGCTGGCCGTGCATCGGTCCGTCCGAGACGATGACGACGGCGGGGACTTTGTGGGGCGGGAGGTGTTCCGCGCAGATTTCGCGCAGTCGCCTGCTCAGTGCCGGGCGTTCCTCCGCCTCGATCAATTCGACGGTGGCCACGACGATCTGTCCGGTGACGGCGTTCGAGCGGCCGGTCACGACGACATCCCTGATGTTGTCCGCCCGGAGCAGTACGTTCTCGACCTCGGCGGGAGACACCTTCTCGCCGCCCACGTTGATCAGTGCCGAGAGCCGCCCGAGGACGCGCAGCGAACCGTCCTCGGCCACCTCGACCGCGTCCCCGGTGTTGAGCCACCCGTCCTCGTCGAACGGGCTGGGCACGTTGAGATACCCGAGCATGCTGCTGGGTGACTTGATCCAGAGCACGCCGTCGCGCACCTTCGTGCTGAATCCCTGCCCACCGACGTCCATCCGGAGCGAGTCCGACGAGACGGACCGGGTGGGAAGGATGCCGGTCTCGGTGAGGCCGTAGGTCTGCTTGAACCGCACATGGGGGAACACCTCGGCCGCGTGCGCGAGGGTGATCTCGCGCATCGGCTCGGTGCCGTAGGTGACCAGTTCCAGCGAGGACAGGTCGTGGTCCCGATGGGCGCCGGAGAGCAGCAGCATGTTGAGGAAAGTCGGTGTGGTCGGCAGCACCTGGACGCGGTGCCGCTCGATGGCCTCGCACGCGTGCCGCGGGGTGCGGTGCGGCTCGGTGACCACCGTGCCGCCGCCGACGAGTGTGCGGAACAGTGTGTTGACCCCGCCGATGTGGTCGAGCGCCATGAACTGCAGCGTCCTGCGGGGGCGGGACGACTCCCGGAACCCGCCGAGCAGCCGCGGCAGCGAGAGCAGTGCCGCTTTGCTCTCGCCCGTCGAGCCCGAGGAGAACAGCAGCAGGCCGGCTTCGCCGGATTCGGCGAGCTTCGTCAGGAGGGCGGGCCGTGGCTCATCCGGTGCCGTGATCCTCTGGACGGTCCACTCGTCGGGACCGTCGAACTCGAAGAGATGGCTCGCGTGTGCCAGTGCGATCCTGCGCGCCCGCTGTTCCTTCGGCGGATCGGCGGGAGCGAAGGGAACCACGACGCAACCTCGGACGGCAAGCGCCGTGAAGAGCGCGACCACGGCCGGCGAGGCGTTTCCGGCCAGCGCCACGGTCTCGCCCGGGGCCACTCCCTGCCGGTCCAGTTCGGCCGACCAGTCACTGATCCGCTCGCCGAGCTCGCCGCGGGTGACCCTGCCGCCGTGCCCCACCATCGCCTCGGCGTCGGCCCGCCGCTGGAACTGTGCCGCCAGCCAGTCCATCGCGCCTTCTTCAACCCCGTTTGTCATGCGCCCACTTCCTCACCCAGGTCACCCGGGCCGCCCGGTGGAGGCCCGAGTACGATCGCTCCGCCACCGTCACGAGTTCGCTCTCCCGCCCGGCACGGGCCGGGGCGCACCGGCCTCGGCACTGAGCCGAGCGGCGAGCTCCCCGAGCGACCGCATGTCGATGAACGCCCGCAGTCGCAGCTCACAGCCCATGACGTTGCGCACCCGAATGCCGATCGCTTCGGCCACGACCCGGCACAGCTGCCGTTCACGGAGGTCGGCGGACGCCGAGACGCTTCGGACGGTGTCCGATACGGTGCTCGACCACTCGCCACCCGACATGTCTTGCGGCCCGTCTTCCCGTCGGGTGCGGTGAGAAGGGCGGCGAGCATCCGCCCCCGGTCGGGCAACTGTGCGGAGGGGAGCCTGCCGCGCGGGAACTCCCGGACGGCGGCGGGAGTCAGCGCTTCCTGGCCTTCGTCGCCGGGCACGACGTACGCCACCGGTTCGGCCAGGCGGGTGCGGGCCCGGGGCGCCACGACCGCGGCGTGGGCGACGGCAGGGTGCACGAGCAGCGCGCCCTCCACTTCAGCAGGCTTCATACGCGGGCCGCGGGTCGTGACGGGGACGTCACTGAGGCGGCCGGACACGAATCGCTCGCTGATGTGGGCCGGCTGTCCCGCATACCGCTGGGCCACGCCGGGTCCAGCGACGCAGATCTCACCGGCGAACACGGGCGGCAGCAACTGCAACCGGTCGTCGACCACGTAGATCCGGGATGTGCCGGCCGCGCACCCGGCCACCGGCTTCGGTTGTTCGCGGGTCTCCGCCCTTGCCGACTCGACGGTGCACTCGTTGAGGCCGTACGCGTGGCACGCGAGCGGCCCGGGCTGGTCGTGCAGGCGCTGCCACAGTCGGTCGGACGGGCCCTCGCCATCGATCACCACGATCTTCGGCGGGTGCCGGAGCGTCAGGAGGCCGTCGTCGGCCGGCACCTCCAGCCGGCCGGTTGCGCGTTCGAACACGCCGGAGGTCAGGGAGCTCGGCGCACCGACATTCATCCGGCGGCCTTCGGGCAACCGTGTGTACGTCGGGGCTGGTCGGGTGGTGGCATGCGCGACCAGGCTCGTCTGACCGATGACCACACCCTTCGGCTGTCCTGTGGCACCCGGCGTGAACACCCCGTAGGCCGGAGCGGCGGCCGGGCGCCGCGCGAAACCGCCGTCGGCCCGATCGTCTCCGGAGGTCCTCTCCACGTCCGCCAGGAGAGTGGCCGCCGAGACCGTCTCCACCTCGGCGAACGTCTCGTCCGCGACGATCAGATCGCTGCGCCTGTCCCGGCAGATCCCCACCACGGTGTCGGTCCGTACACCGCGAGCCGCAAGGCCCGCGGCCATCGTCCGTGCCCGGGCGGCCACCTCGGCGAAGGTGAGCCGTGCGCCGTCCGCAACGACTGCTTCCCGCTCGGGCGCGTCGGCCGCGGTCGGTTCGAAAGGGTCCCACGCGGACGTGGGTTCCACAGGAGTACGGCCGCCCTCCGGCTCACCGCTCGCGCCGAGCGCCGGCGTTTCCGTCAGTGCGGTCTGGTCGGGCAGCGGCATGCTGCCGAGCGGGAGGTCGGGTTGCCGGCCGAGCGAGCACAGCGGATCGCCGTAGGCCTTGGCGCACCGTTCCATGGCCGCCCCGGAGAACCGCTGGCGGTTGAATTCGACGTGAAGTGAGACTTCGCCTGCCACCCGCTGTACGTCCAGCGACAGGTCGAACGGAAGCTCCGACAATTCCGCGGGGCCCGGTAGGAGCGCCATCTGGAGACGTTCGAGTGCCGATACGTCGCTCAGGTCGGTCGGACCGTAGGTGATGGCGGTCTGGAACAGGTGGTTGCGGCCGGGGGCCGGCGCGCCCGCCAACTCGAACGGAACGTCCTGGTGGTCCAGTGCGTCGTGAAGCGTTTCGCTCACGAGACCGAGAAGCTGATCGAAGAAGAATCCGATCGTTCCGAAAAGTTCTGAGCACGGTCGGCCGAGCACCTGCGTTCCGGCCGATAGGTCACTCGTTCTCGCCCAACGCCGCAACAGAACGAGGTACACGGAAAGCATGCCGACGAACGGGGTCACCGACCGAGCCCGGAAGAACTCTTCGAATTCTGTCACCACATTCCGCGGGACAGCGATTGGAAACCTTGAGCCGATCATTCTTCCCGGACTCTCCTCACCATCCTCGGGCATTTCCCCCAGCTGGCCACGCCAGTAATCCCGGGCGCTCGCTTCCACCTTGGAGGAGTTCTCCGGCAGGCAGAAGTAGGCGTACTGCGCGGCCTTCCCGGAAATATTGTCCGTGCTGATGTGGTGGAACACGAAGACCACCAGGTGGAGGCTCGGCGATATCCGTATCACCGACGTTCGCCGGAGCTGGCCCGACGAAATATCGAACGGAAGGTCGACGACTCTCCTGGCCTCGGCGTCTGCCCACGCCCGGCACTCGCCCTGCGAGTCGCCCTCGGCTCCCACGGTGTCGATAAGCGTGCTTCGAAATGCCTCGTGCCTGCTGCGCAACATCTGAGGCGCACGCGGCGAAGAGGCGGGACCCATACGCGAATGACGCTTGCCCGCGCGACTGTCACCCTCAAGATCCGGTATATCCAGCCCATGTGCGTGACATATTCGGGGCACGGAAGCCCTCCCCTGCCGATCGGCCACCCCTTTGGGAACAGCTTATTTTCAGGCTCGATCAACGCAATCGTTCGAGCGCATGTCAGACGATCTCACTCGCTCCGCATTGAAAGCCCGCCACAGCAAGAAGAGCGCCGACCTAAACGTGACTCCGCTCCGGGGTCATATCCAGCACCGGCAGAGGCAGTTCGCTCAGCTCACGTGTCTCGCCGGCGAGACACCGCCGGGATACAGGGTGACGCAAATGAGAGAGCCAACGCCGGAGTGATTTTACCTGAAGGAAACCCTTTATCTGGAACGGCCGCCTACCCCCGTACACACTCTCGTGCTCGTGTCGATCCTGAGCGAGTATCGGTATGCGAGTGCGGGCGACAGCCGACCCACCCCGCGCCGTAGCGGCCCGCAATTTCGCACGGAAGCAGGCCTGGATGACATCGAACTGTTACGGTTGACCGATACATGCGGAAGCACAGATCGCCGGGGGTATCGTTGCGTACTGCCACTCTCGCAAAGAGGATAAACGAGACAACCAAGCCAAACGCTGCAACGGCAAACACTGCGGGACAGCTACTGAGTATGGGCGTGCAGTTCCACAAGTCCGGCCTGTCGTTCACATCAAGGCAGAGCCTCAATACGTGGGAGGAAGTCGGGACCGGACTGCTTTCTTTCGCCGACTCTTCTACATGGTGGATCGCCGACTGGTTGGTTTATGGTGAATCCGAGTTCCAGGACCGTTACCACGAAGCCATCAAGCGGACGTCGCTCAGCTACCAGACACTTCGTAACTACACGTGGGTCGCGCGCAAGTTCCCGCTGGCCCGCAGGCGGCAGACCCTGAGCTTCAGCCATCACCTTGAAGTGGTGGCGCTCGATCAGCCGGAACAGGACTACTGGCTGAAGAAAGCGGAAGCGATGGGCTGGAGCAGGAACAAGCTTCGCGGGGAGGTTCGCAGCAGCCTCCGCGTGCGACAGGGCGAGGTGACCGGGACCGAGAGCCGTGCGGAGCCGGACAAAGCCGGTCCCGCCGGGGCAAGTTCGGCTTCGGAGCGGGTCGAACGCGCCGCGACCGGATCCGGCTCGGCTCCGGACTGCGGCGATGCCGGCCTCTGGCCCGAAGCGGGGCTGCTGCACATTGAACTGCCGGCCGAAATCCTGGCGCAGATCCAGACCGCCGCCAGGAAGGAAGGCGCGCCGGTCGAGACCTGGGCGATGGAGATACTGCGGCGCGCTGCCGGCGGGTCCTGAGGCGAGGGTGCTGTCGCACGTCGGGAGACCTCCTTGGTGCACTCCCGACGTGCGATTGCCGCCGGTGTTGCCCTGAAAGCGGGCCACGGGGAATGTTGTCGCTCGCGGTTGACAAGACCTGGTGCTACAGCCGTGACTCGCGATCTCGTCTGTCGCGGGTGTTGTGGTGGCAGCGTTGCGCGCGGGTCTGCTGGGTGCGGCGCCGGTCCGACTGGGCGAGCACGATCGTTGGTGGCGGGGGCGCGATGACCCGGACGAGCTCGGGTTCTTCGGGGTGTTGGAGGTCGCGGCTGCGGGTGTCGGTGATGGTCAGGAAGGCCGGGGCGGCCATGGACAGGGTGATGTGACGGTGCCAGACCTCCCAGGTGCGGACCTCGTGCCGGTCCAGTCCGCAGTCGGACTTCGCGGTCTCGGAACAAGGTTCGATGGACCAGCGCAGGCCCATCACCCGGACGATCTCGCCGATCGGGGCGCCGGCCCTGATGTGGACGGCGGAGTAGGTGATCGAGCGCCGCACCGGCAGCAGATGGAGGTGGCCGCGACGGGGACCGCCTTCGGTGCCGCCCGGCCAGGTCACCTCGGCCGGCGCCCAGTCGCGGGAACGCAGGCCCCTGGCCCCGGCCCCGCACGGGCGGCGCTCGTGGACGAGCGGGATGGCGGCGGAGAACGCGTCCACCCGCAGGTTTCCGGTTCCGTGCGTGTGCACCGTCTCGTCCACGGGAACGGCCATGGCCTACGCGGTGCGGCGGCGTTCCGCGTCCTCTCACCAGGAAGCGGGCAGATACGACTCGCGGTCGGCCGCCCCCGCCGACATCCGGCCCTTCTTGAGGAACGTGGTCGAATCCAGCACCAGCACCCCGTCCGGGCGGGCCGAGAACTGGACCACGAACGCCCGCAGGGCATCGCGAAGCTGATCCGCGCACCAGGTCGACCGCGCCAGAGAATGGAAAAGACAACGCGTCACCCACCGACCGGAAACAGACACGAGTCACGGCTTTGGTACCAGGTAAATTCCTTCGGCGCCCCCGAATGGATTCGCCGCAAAATCTCCTGAAGAACGAACCTGGTGTCCTGCATCGCGACAGGACGGTCGCGGAAATTACCCAGGATTCCTCATTTGTCTGGACGTGTTTAGCCGGCGTCCATGACGATGAAGGCGCTGTTGGGCGAATGGCATTCCAAGTATGAGGATGATAAATGACAGGGTTTTCCCGATGGCTGCTGCGCAGGCCGTCCGACGACGCGACCGCCCGCATCTTTTGCTTCCCCTACTCCGGTGTCGGAGCCTCGATGTTCAACCGCTGGCCCCGCTGGATAGGCAGCGTCGAGGTGTGTCCGCTGCAGCTCCCGGCCAGGGAGAACCGGGTCCGGGAGCCGCACTTCGGCACCTACGAGGCGCTGGCGGAGAATTTGGTCGAGCCGCTGCTGCCCTATCTGGACCGACCGTTCGTCCTGTTCGGCCACTGCGCCGGTGCGCTGCCCGCCTTCGAGACAGCGGCTCTGCTGGCCGAGCGCGGTCTGCCGCTGCCCCTCGAACTGGTCGTCTCGGCCCAGGTGGCGCCGCACCACTGTCCTCAGAACCGTTTCCTCGACATGGACGACGAGCAGCTTGGTGAGGAACTGGCCCGGGTGATCGTCGAGGGGGGCGGCGAACCCCACCCGCTGCTGATCGAGCTGACGCTTGAGGTGCTTCACCAGGACCTCGACGCCAACCGCGTCTACAACCGGGAGCGGCCGTCGCTCCTGCCCGCCGGCATCACCGCACTGCACTGGGCGGACGACACCGAGATCGCCCCCGAGCAGCTCCTGGGGTGGAAGGAGTACGCCGCAGACGTCGGTTTCCCGGTCCTGGACGGTGGCCACTACGCGTTTCTCTCCGCTCCCGAGCAGCTGATGGAGCTCTTCGCGTCCATCTTCGCCGAGCGGGCGAAGACCGGGCCGGCCCTGCGGAGGACCGGCCACCCT
This sequence comes from Streptomyces sp. W16, assembly GCF_033194735.1. Lineage (NCBI taxonomy): Bacteria > Bacillati > Actinomycetota > Actinomycetes > Kitasatosporales > Streptomycetaceae > Streptomyces > Streptomyces sp. W16. Next base: position 24,431 of record NZ_JAWOAI010000017.1, on the reverse strand, counting down.
GGAGGTCACGGCTGACCATGCAGACCATCGACGGGGTGTTCGCCCAGAAGGTCCGCGAGGTTCCCGACGCCATCGCGGTCAGCGCCCACGACGGCGACCTCACCTACACAGAGCTCGACGCCCGCGCCAATCGGACCGCACACCACCTGTGCCGGCATGGGGTCCGGCCCGGGGACGTGGTCGCGATCCACGCCGAGCGTTCCGCCGCGTCCGTCGTCATGCTGCTGGCCGTACTCAAGGCAGGTGCCGCCTATCTGGCGCTGGACACCCGGCACCCGTACGAGCGACGCCAGGCGATGCTCGACGACGCCTCGGCCAAGGTGGTGCTGACCCAGCAGCACCTGGCAGCGGGCCTGTCGGCCCACGGTCGGACCCTGATCAGCCTGGACGGCCACTGGCCGTCGATCGCCGAGGAGCCGGCCACACCGCCCGCCGTCATGACCGGGCCTGAGGACATCGCCTACGTCGCCTACACCTCGGGGTCCACGGGTCGCCCCAAAGGTGTGTGCGTTCCCCACAGAGCGGTCTTGCGCCTGGTGGTCGGCACCGACATCGCCGACCTCCGCGATGACGACGTGTTCCTGCAGTTCGCGCCCCTTGCCTTCGACGCCTCGACCTGGGAGACATGGGGAGCGCTGCTGGCCGGTGCCCGGCTGGCCGTCGCCCCGCCCGGACAACTGACCCCGGATGAGCTGACGTTGCACGCACGCCGTGCGGGGGTCACGGTGATGTGGCTGACCGCCGGGCTCTTCCACCAGGTCGTGGACTCCGGGCTGGAAAACCTGCGCGGCCTGCGCTACCTCTTGGCCGGGGGCGACGTGCTGTCCGCGCCGCATGTCGCCCGTGCGCTTGAGGCGTTGCCAGGGACGACGATAGTCAACGGGTACGGACCCACCGAGAACACCACCTTCACCTGCTGCCACACGGTGCGGGACGTGCCCGCCACGGGCACCGTCCCGATCGGCAAGCCCATCACGGGCACCGCGGTGCAGGTGCTGGACGGCCGGCTGCACCCCGTCCCGGACGGAGAGGCCGGCGAGCTCTACACGACCGGGCTCGGCCTGGCGCACGGCTACCTGGGCAGTCCCGGGCGGACGGCCGAGCGTTTCGTGGCCGATCCGTATTCCGATGTCCCGGGTGCCCGTATGTACCGCACCGGCGACTTCGTACGGCGGCTGCCGGACGGGACGCTGGAGTTCCTCGGCCGTGACGACGACCAGGTGAAGATTCGCGGCTTCCGGGTCGAGACCGGCGAAGTGGAGTCGACGCTCGCCTCGCTGCCCGACGTGGCCCACGCGGCGGTCGTCGCCCAGCGCGCCCCGTCCGGAGAGCACCGTCTCATCGGTTACGTGGTCGCCGCGTCCGGCGCCGAAGTCTCCGCTCTGGAGACGCGGGAACGGCTGGAGAGGGTGCTGCCGCAGTACTGCGTCCCGGCTCTCGTACGGATCCTCGACGCACTCCCGCTGACGGAGAACGGCAAGGTGGACCGCGTCGCCCTGGTCGATGCCGGGGGGCAGGACAGACCCGAACTCAGCGCGCCGTACCGGTCACCCGAGTCGCCGCTGGAGCGCGCCATCACTCAGTTGTGGACGGACCAGATCGGGATCGTGGGCATCGGAGCCGACGACGACTTCTTCGAGATCGGCGGCCACTCGCTGCTTGCCGTGACGATCCTCACGGAACTGCGGCGGGGATACGGCGTCGAGATCTCGCCGCGCTCCCTGTACCTGGACCCCAGCCCGGCGGGCCTGGCGCGTGCGGTGGAGCAGGCGAGGTCGGAACCGTGATCAACAGCCGTACGGACGCCTGCCTTCCTGCCGAAGTCGATTTGCTGCTGCCCCGACCGCACACCGATTGGCAGGAGGATCGGACGTAATGGATTTCAGTCTCTTCTATTTCGCCAATGACAGCGGAACCGCGGAGGACGACCGGTACCGGCTGCTGCTCGATGGCGCCCGCTTCGCGGACGAGCACGGTTTGCATGCCGTGTGGACTCCTGAACGTCACTTTCACCAGTTCGGAGGGACTTATCCGAATCCCTCGGTGACCAGTGCGGCGATAGCCGCGACCACCAGTCGCGTCAAGATCCGGGCGGGAAGCGTGGTGGCACCGCTGCATCACCCGTTGCGGATCGCCGAGGAATGGTCTGTGGTGGACAACATCTCAGGTGGCCGCGTCGGGGTGTCCTTTGCCTCCGGGTGGCACGCTACGGACTTCGCGCTGAACCCATCGGCGTACGCAGATCGCAGGACCGTGATGTTCGAGCTGGTCGAGCAGGTGCGCGCGCTGTGGCGCGGAGAGCCGATCGACGTTACCGATGGGACAGGGAATCCGGCGAAGGTGCGGTCGTTCCCTCCCCCGGTGCAGGCCGAGCTTCCGGTCTGGATCACCAGCGTTGGCGATGTCGAGACCTTCCGAAGAGCGGGCCGTGTCCGTGCCGGGCTGCTGACCCATCTGCTCGGGCAGAGCCTCGATCAGTTGGCGGAGAAGATCCTTGAGTACCGGAAGGCCGCGACCGAGGCGAGTCAGGGCGAATGGCCGGGTCATGTCGTGGTGATGCTGCACACTTTCCTCGGCGCGGACAATGAGGTCGTTCGGGAATTCGTCAGACCGTCGCTGACGGCCTACATGCGCAGCTCACTCGGCCTCATCCTGTCGTCGGACCTCGGCTCCGAGCCGGAGGACTCAGGAAAACTCGAGCCTGACGAGATCGATTTCCTTGTCGAGCGATCGTTCGAGCACTATTTCGACAATGTTGGCCTTCTCGGCTCGGTTGACAAGGCCAACGAGGTCGTTGCGCGCCTCGCGGAGCTTGGTGTGGACGAGATTGCCTGTCTCATTGACTTCGGGCTGCCGGCAGACGAGGTCATCTCAGGTCTGACGTTTCTCAAGCCACTGCGCGACGCGTGGGCCACCAGCGATGCAAAGGGTCACGGCACAGCGGGATGACACAAGGCGGCGTCGAACCGCGAGCCTTCCACCGTCGTGCTGTGATTGCCTCGGTCCTTGGTTCCGCGCGGTCGGCGACGACCCGACAGTGAGCGTCGTACCGCGGTGACCTGGCCGACGCCCAGCGAGCCGTGACGCGCGAGTCCCTGTTGGAGCGGCGTGAGGCGCGGGGAGCACGGTTGATACGCCGGTTTCCGTGCCTTCGGGTGGTGAGGCGGTGACCGCTGTGAAAGCGAGCGGCTTGGGCGCGGTGCAGGGCGCGTGGTCGCCGGTGTGGGGACCGGGCAGGGGCGAGTAGGCGCTCAGCGGCCTGTATCGGGAGGTGTTCGCCGCGCGGGTGACTGCGTCAGCCTGATCACGGCGGCCCACCGCACTATCTGGGCATGATGGTCGAGGCGGCGTTCATGGTCGCGGCTGAGGCGGCGTGAGCGGGAGAGCGGCTCAGCGTGCACTCCACCACCCCCTGCGGGCCAGTACGACAAATCCGCGCCGCCCGTCGGAGCGGCGCACGACCTCGAAGCGCACTCCGTGGCGGGCGAACCCCTCCGCCGGCATCGCGGAACGGATCTCGGCCGAGGCCCCAGCGTTTCCCCCCATCGCTGCTCCCGTTTGCCCCGCACCCCGTCTGCAAGATCAGTAGTACCCGTTGACGGCGTGCCACTGCTGGGCCAAATCGGCCATCCGAATGTGAAACTCACCAGCAGTCTCATGGGCCAAACTCACGTCGGCCTCCAGCGGCCGCAGCGGCAGGTTCGGGTTCGGGTGAGCAAAGAAAGGGATGGAGATGCGATCGGAGTGCGCATCCATACGGCTGGGGTTCACGACGCGATGTACGGTGCTGGCCAACCGGCCGCCGCTCCACAAAGTCATGATTTGGCCCAGGTTGACCACGAATGAGTCTGGCACATGCGGCACATCGATCCACACGTCCTTCTCATACTGTACCTGCAGCCCGCCGGGGGAATTGTCCTGGAAGAGAATCGTGAAGGCGCACCAGTCGCGGTGTTTTTCATTTCGCAGCGACCCCCGCGGAGGCGGTACCGGCTGGGGCGAGTAATAGTTGCACACGAGCGGACTCATATGCTGGTCAAAGAAACCGTGAAGGACTTCTGGGGCCACATCCAGTATCCGGGCAAATATTTCGATCAGCCGACCGGCAAGCTGCTCCATCGCTTCGTAGTACGCCAGGGCTGACTGTCGAAGACCGGGCACGGTCGGCCAACGATTCGTCCCGCACAGACGGTTATTGAGCGTGCGCGCTTCCTCGACATCCGTCAGCTCACCGAGACGGTTGGCGTAGAACTGCTCGTGCCGCTCTCCTGGTATGTAACCCCGAAACAAAGGATCCATCGAATCGGCGGACACGGCAGCTTTGAATTCATGGTCGCTTCGGAAGAATTCTTGAAATGCACCGTAGGCCTGAGTCACGGTAGCGCCCGGAACACCGTGGCCAACGATTACAAAAAATCCACTGGTCCTACAGGCCTCGGCGACTGCTGCACTCACGGCACTTTGAGGGTCATACTTTCCTTCAGTTCCAGCACCTAGATCAATGACGGGAACGTAATCGGAGGTCATGTACGAATCCAATCGATGGTTCGACTGCGGTTCGGTGCGGTCACAAAGTCGCCGGACTCTGCGTGCATCTATGACTGCCAGGATATCCTGGGCCTGGAGACGGAACAAAGGTATGAGCATGCAGACAACGGCATCTGCCTGCCTTCCACAGGTCGGGATCGGCACCGAGTGCGAGAGAACGTACGGGGCGCCACGTAGGTGTTCCGAATAGTGGCGCTTACCAAAATGAACGCGCCGACGCTTGCCGAACTGTCTCGCCGGCGAGACAGGTTCGCGACCCGGCCGGCGGCTTATAGCGTGTCGGACACGTTCGACCTCGCCACCCGGGCCAAAGAGACATCCGCCGATCCTGGGCTGTCGTAAGTTCGCGTTCCTTCGACACAATCGACGGCCACGGAGCAGTGAGCGGAATCACCGCGCATGCGCTTCGAGGCATTGCGTGGGTCGGGCCTGAACGTAGGCTGTTCTTCAGGAATGGCTGATCGGTCGGTGAGGGCTTTGATGCCCCGAATACGTCACGCGAAGGGGCGGGATATGCCGGATCTGGATAATGCCGATCTAGCAGGCAAGCGTCATTCAAGTGCAGTTCCCGCCTCACCCGCGCAGCGGAGGATGTACTTTGCTTCGAAATTGCGACCGGACGATTCGGCTGAGGTCTGGGGAACTGTCCTGGCTGTCGCCGGAGAGATTGCGATAGATAAATTTGAGCGCGCACTCGGGCGGCTGAGCAGCAGGCATGACGCGCTGCGTAGTGCGTTCCTGGAGCGCGGCGGCGAAGTTCTCCAGGTGGTGCATGGCGTGGACGAAGCTATCGCACAGCCCTGGATCGATGTCCTCGAAGCGGCGGGGGATTCACTGGACGACCGCCAGGCATGGGCGGAGATCGAGGCCCGAAAGCTATTCGATGTTCCGTTTGATATTACGTCGGGACCGCTCTGGCGAACGAGCGTGATACGGATTTCGTCCACGCTTCACTTGGTGACCTTTGTGTTTCATCACCTCGTCTGGGACGACATTTCTGCGCAGGTGTTCGCCGAAGAGCTTCGTCTCGCATATGACGATCCGAACGCGCCTGTCTTCGCGACGCCGGCCGCGCAGTACTCTGATTTCTGTCAGGTGGTGAACGGCTCCGAGGCAGATAGTGACGGCCTGGACTACTGGCGCGGACAGTTGGCGGGTATTCAGCCGATAAGGATGCCCGAGGACGGAGTGAAAAACTCGGACGGGATGCTCGGATCCCGTCTCCCAGTATCTCTTCCGGCAAGCTGGGCTGCGGAGTTCGAAGAATTCTGCAGGGATCGCTCCGTGACTCCGTTCACAGGTATGCTCGCAGTGTATTTTATCCTGTTGCAGCGTTGGGCCGGAGCGAGCGACATCACGGTCGGTACACAGATGCTCAACCGACCCCACCCGGCCCTTTTTGGAACGATCGGATTCTTCGCCAACACGGTGGCGCTGCGTTGCCAGGCGATGTCCACAATGACCTTTGATCAGTTCCTCGATCTCGTGAGCGAAACAGTTCACGACGCACTTGACCACCAGAACGTGCCGTTCGAGGCCGTGGTCGCTGACCTGGCGCCGCAGCGGGAAGTCGACCGCAACCCCCTGTTTCAGGCTGCCATCAGCTACAGCACGCTCGACCCGAGCGAGGTATGGGCGCTTGAGGGTCTCCAGGTGACTCCCATGCCAGAACCATCAGAGTTGTCAGGGCTCCAGTTTGACCTGGCCCTGGACATTCAGCCGCAGGCAGGTGAGGTGGCACTCACCGTCGAGTACAACCGCCGGCGGTTCTCCGATGCGGCCATGCAACGGTTTGCTGAAGCCTACGGAAGCCTGCTGAACTCACTCACTCGGGCTCCGGATGTCGCGATCGGGAGCATTCCCGTGCTCGGCCAAAACGCACTGGTGGAAACGCTGATGCTTGGCGCGAGCGACGATCCACAGGACGGCCGTGCCCTCGTAGACTCCACGTCTGCCTGGGACCTCTTCGAACGGACGGCCTCGATCACACCCGAGCGGGAGGCAGTCGTCGCGGACGGGGACCGGCTCACGTTCGCCGAACTGGCCGACCGGGCACGGACGATGGCCGTGGGCCTGCAGGCGCGTGGAGTGCGGACCGGCAGCGTCGCAGGGATCTGCCTGGACAGGCGCTGCGATCTGATCGTCGCGATGCTTGCCACCTGGTGCGCGGGTGGCGCTTTCCTGCTGCTGGATCCACAGCAGCCCGAGTTCCGCCGTCGCCTGCTCGTCGAGGAGGCGGGCATCGATCTGGTCATCGCGGACGATGCATTCGCCGAGGTGGTAACCGTCTCGACGGCCGTGCTCCTGGCGGACGCGTCGAAGGTCGCGGAGAGTGATCCTGCCGGTAGTGACGCATGCGCCCGTCGCCCGCCCGCTGCTCCGGCCTACATGGTCTTCACCTCGGGGTCCACCGGAAAGCCGAAGGGCGTGGTCGTCGATCAGGCGGGCCTTGTTGCGCTCGCCGGCACTCAGCTGGCGCCGATGTACGCACGCCTGCCGGAAGGCCGTCAGGTGAATATCGGTGGGCTTGGCGCCCTGACCGCCGACACGTTCATCAACCAGTGTCTGGGCATGATCGCCTTCGGGCACCGACTGCTGTTGCTCGACGAAGAAGATCGAATGGATCCGGCACAGCTCCTTGCCCGCGGATCGGATCCCGATACAGCGATCGAGGTACTCGAGTGCAGCAGCAGCCAGCTGGAGATCCTGGTCGACGACGGGCTGCTGGCAGTCCCGTACCCGCCGAAGCTCCTGGTGATCGGTGGGGAGACCACGTCTGATCGGCTGTGGCACATCCTCCACGACCAGCCCGAGTTGCTCGCGTTCAACACGTACGGTCTCACTGAGGGCACAGTCGAGTCGACCAAGGTGGAGATTCGCGAACATCCACAACCGGTGGCCGGGCGCGCGGCAGGTACGTCCCAGATCTATGTCGTCGACGGTCAGTTCCAGTTGCTGCCGCCCATGTTCGTCGGTGAGATCTACATCGGTGGGCTCGGCGTGGCCCAGGGATACGCGGGGCAGCCCGCACACACCAGCGAGAGATTCGTTGCCGACCCCTTCAGCCGTGTCCCGGGACAGCGCATGTACCGCACAGGCGACAAGGGCCGGCTTCGTCCTGACGGGCAGTTGGAGTTCTGGGGCCGCATCGACGACCAGGTCAAGATCCGCGGCGTGCGCGTGGAGCCGGGCGAGGTGGAGGCCGCGCTGCTGGGGCACCCCGCCATCGCCAGCGCCACTGTCGTCGCGACCGACGCGGGCACGCGCCTGGCTCAACTGGTGGCATACGTCGAGCCCGGCGACGACCGCCGTGAGGGGCTGACGCCCGCCGCTGTTCAGGAATTCCTGCGCGGCAGACTCCCGTCCACGTTGTTGCCCGACCAGGTGATAGTTCTCGATGCGTTTCCGAGCGCGCCCATCGGCTTGCTGGACCGCAAGGCGCTGCTGGGCATCAAGTCGTCGGACACCGTGCCGGACGCAGACCGAAGTGCCTCGATGTCCGCTGACTCTCGTGAACGGCAACTGTGCGAGATCGTGGCCGAGGTAGTCGGCGTTCCGCGGGCGGGCCTCAAGGACAACTTCTTCGACCTCGGTGGAGATTCGCTGCTGGCCATGATCGTCATCGGTCGCGTACGCACCGTCCTGGGTTGCGAGCTGGCACTCCGGGCAATCTTTGAAGCGCAGTCGATCGGAGACATGGCCGCCCAGCTCAGTTCCGACGTCGGTAGGCCTCGGCCCGCACTGGGCAGGAGGGGAAACTCGTGACGCGCTCCTCCGCAGAGCCGAGCACTCGGCAGAACACGGCGCCTCGCTCCGCCGCTCCGCTGCAGAGCGGTAACGTTTGAGCGTCCGACAGATTCGACACCCCCTCCAGGACAACGCACGCGAGTTGGTCGCTCTCTCCGTCGTCCGCCCTGCCGTTGAGCCGATGCTCACCTGCCGGCCAGTCCCACGCGTGACTCCACCGTCGCTCAACGACCTTCACCCTGCCCGCGGCGCCACGGGCCGTGACCTTCGGTCGGCCCTGGGGCGAGCGCGGAACAAGCGGTAGCACCGTGCGAGGGGCTCACCGGAGTGGGCGGGCGTACGGGCAGCCGTGGCGGTGGTCGGCGACCACCACTGCGAGCAATCGACCTGGATGATCCTCGTGGTCCTGGACACCGAATCGGCCGTACGGATCCCCACCGTGCGCAGGATCCGCTCACCGGGCCGGACGCTCAGAGCGAGGTCGTGGAAGCTGTCGAGTGCGCGCAACTCCGCCATCTTCGGATGGTCGCGCAGCGTTCCGGCCGCGGGCGAGACCATGTTCACCAGCCCGGCCCGGCTGTGCAGGGTGTAGTCGCCTTCCCACCGGTCCAGGAAACGGTCCGGATTCAGGTATCCATTCAGGCCCCTGTTTGGACTAAATACCGGCCACCGGCCGACCGGGAAAGTCGCGGAGCCCCCTGGCGTGCCTTCCGGGCACTAGCAATACATGTTGACTATCTCCTAGACTAGAAGCATGGTGATGCTCCGATCCCGGGCTCCCCGGATCCCGGGCTTCACCGATCGGAAGGAGGCAGCCTTGTCCTTCAGCTCTTCCGGCTCCACTCCCCCCGAGCGCTTCACCCGGCGCCTCGGGCAACTGGTGGGCATCGAGACGCCGTCGGGTTGGGAGCGAGGGCTGAACGACGCCTACGACCTGCTCGAAAGCTGGGCGGACGGCGCGCTGGGCCACCCCGAACGGATCGTCTCCGACGGGGTGCCGCATCTGTACTGGCCCGGCGCGGACCCCGCCGTGCCGAAGAGCCGCCGGGTCCTGCTGCTCGGGCACGCCGACACGGTGTGGCCGCTGGGCACGCTGGCGGAGAACCCGTTCGAAGTGTCAGGGGCGCGTGCGACCGGCCCCGGGGTCTTCGACATGAAGGCCGGGCTCGTGCTCGCCTTCGAGGCCCTCGCGTCGGCCGGTGACGTCTCGCACGTCAGCATGGTGGTGTCCGGTGACGAGGAGCGCGGGTCGATCACCTCGCGCGCGCTCGTCGAGGAGGCCGCGGCTGCCTGCGGCGCGGTCCTGGTGCTGGAACCCAGCGAGGGCGGCGCGCTCAAGACCGCGCGCAAGGGCGTCGCGCAGTACCGCCTGGGTGTCAGCGGCCGGGCCGCGCACGCCGGACTGGAACCCCACAAGGGTGTCAACGCGCTGATCGAGCTGGCCCACCAGGTGCTGACGATCAGCGAGCTGGCCGACCGCGACCGCGGGACCACCGTCACGCCCACCGTGGGCAGCGCCGGCACCACCACCAACACCGTTCCGGAGCAGGCGTTCGTGGAGGTCGACGTGCGGGCCTGGGAACGTGGGGAACTGGACCGGGTGGAACGGGAGTTGCGGGCCCTGCGCGCGCGGGAGCCCGGCGCCGAACTCGCCTTCCTTGGCAGTGTCAACCGCGGCCCGCTGGAACGCGGGATGTCGGTCGACCTGTTGCGCTCCGCCCAGGCGGTCGCCGAACGGCTGGGGCTCGCCCCGGTCACCGAGACCAGCGTCGGCGGCGGCTCGGACGGGAACATCACCGCGAGTCTGGGGGTGCCCACGCTGGACGGCCTGGGCCCGGACGGCGGTGGCGCACACGCCCGCCACGAGTGGGTGGACCTCGACTCCGTCCGGGACCGCACCGCCCTCGTCGCCGGCCTCCTCACCGGTCTCCGCGCCGATCCGGCCGACTGAGACCAGGACCCCGGTTTCACCCTCGATGGCCTCGGACCGATCCCGGTCACACCCCCGACCGCCTCAAACCAAACCCGGTCACACCCCCGACGGCCTGGCACAGACCACCGGTTACGCCCCCCGGCAGCCCGAGACCGAGCAGCACCGATTACATCCCCGGCAGCCCGAGACCGAGCCCCGGCTTCACCCCCGGCGGCCTGGGACCGAGCCACAGTCACGCTCCCGACGGCCCGAGACCGAACAACGCGGGTCACACCCCCGACGGCCTCAGACCGAGCCCCGGCAACCCAGACCGGAAACCGGGGCTCGGGGCCCGGAACCCGGAACCGGGAACCCGGGCCCCGGTCACACCCCCGGCGCCCTGTCCCGTACCCGCGCCTCCACCGAGTCCAGCAGCATGTCGAGCGCGTGGTCGAAGATCTTGGGGTCGCCGATCGCGGCCAGTGGGGCCGTCAGTCCGGCGATCCTCGGGTAGGTCTCCGCCGGAAGGCGGCGGTACTCCAGTTCCCAGGCCAGGGTGTCCCGGTCGCGGGAGTCCGCGTCGAGGGCCTGGAGCCCGGCCTCCATGGCGGACAGCGAGCGGATGACGTTCCCGAAGATCCGGACGAACATCACCGCCTCCTCGTCGTCGAGGCCGGCCCGCCGCAGGCAGTCGAGGGCGAACTCCACGTTGGCGAACTCGGTCGGCCGGCGCGTCGTACGGGCCGCCATCTGCCAGGCGAACACGGGATAGCGCAGATAGTGCTCGTGGATGTGCCGGGCCTGCGCGCGCAGGTCGTCGCGCCAGGAGTCGGTGGCCTTGAGCTGTCCGCCGTAGGAGCGCGCCCGGAGGTCGTCGATGAGCTCCAGGATCAGCTCGTCCTTGTCGCGGAAGTGCCGGTAGAGCGAGGTCGGGTGGGCGTGCAGCTCCTTGGCGAGGGCCTGGAAGGTGAATGCCTCCAGACCGTCCCTGGTGGCGACCTTCTCCGCCGCGTCCAGGATCACCCGCCGGCTGAGCGTGTCCCGCGCCAGCCGCCGCCGGCCTCCGGTCCCGCCCGCCGCGGCGTCCTTGCCGTCGCCCGTGCGCGCACCACTCATGCTCGTCCCTTCCCTCGGCTTCCGGGCCGCCGTCGCGACCCTATCGCCTGCACCAAAACGTTATCCACATGCCTGGGCAATGCGAACGCATAGTGACTAGCCTATGTCCATTGCTAAGTCTTGCGCAGCTCCCTACGATGAGCCCACGGCTTCGCCACGGAAGGTTTCCAGCCATGCCTCAACCGCTCACAGCGACCGTTCAGGGCCGGTTCCCGGCCAGACTCCCGGCGGCCGGCGCACTCCTCACCGCACTGGCACTGACCGCCACCGCATGCACCTCCGGGGCCCCCTCCCCACAGGCGGACACCGCCACGAACCTGCCGGTCAGACAGGGGGGAAGCCTGGTCATCGGAGCCGAGCAGGAGCCGGACTGCGCCGACTGGATCGGCACCTGCGGCGCCTCCATCTGGGGCACCTACATGATGCAGACCCAGACCGTCCCGCAGGTCTTCGACATCCGCCTCAAGGGCGGAAACTGGACACCGGTCGCCTCGAACCTGATGGCGTCCGAGCCGACCACGAAACTGGTCGGGAACCAGCAGCAGATCACCTACCGGCTCAACCCGAAGGCCGTCTGGTCCGACGGAAAGCCGATCACCTCTGCCGACCTGAAGTACACCGCCCTCCAGGTCCGCGACGGCAAGGCGATCTTCGACAAGAGCGGCTACGACCGCATCGCCTCGGTCGCCACCCCCGACCCGACCACCGCCGTCGTCACGCTCAAGTCCCCGTACGGCAACTGGAAGCAGCTCTTCGGCGCCGGCTACGGAGTGCTGCCCTCCCACCTCCTGGCGGGCAAGGACCGCGACGCCGTCATGAAGGACGGCTACACCTTCAGCGGCGGCCCCTGGAAGATCGCGTCCTGGAAGAGGGGCGTCTCCGTCACCCTCGTCCCCAACGACCGCTACTGGGGCCCCAAACCACACCTGGACAAGGTCACCTTCCAGTTCGCCTCGGACACCTCGGCGGCGATCCAGGCCTTCGCCGGCGGGACCTTCGACGCCCTCTACCCCACCCCGCAGCTCACCACGGTCGACCAGATCAAGACCCTGGGCAGCGCGGCCCACATGCAGGTGCAGTCCCAGACCGGCAACCTCCAGGCCCTGTGGCTCAACAACGCGAAGTTCCCCTTCGACTCGGCCGCCGTACGCAAGGCCTTCGCCTACTCGGTCGACCGCGCGGCCATCGTCAAGCGCCTGTTCGGCTCGTACGGCGTCACCGCTCCCGCGCAGAGCTTCCTGTCGCCGCTGGTCTCCCGCTACGCCGCCGACGACTTCTCCGGCTACCAGCCGGACGCGGCCAAGGCGGCGCAGCTGATGAAGGCGGACGGGTGGACGAAGAACGGCAGCGGGTTCTGGGCGAAGAACGGCAAGGAGGCCGCGTTCGCCGTCACCTCCCTCGCCGGTAACCAGAGCCGTGAGCTGACCGAACAGATCCTCCAGGCCCAGCTCGCCAAGGCCGGGTTCCGGGTGACGATCAAGAACTCCACACCCGCGAACATCTTCGGCAAGCTCGCCCCCGCCGGCGACTTCCAGCTGGGCCTGTGGAACCTCACCGACTCCTTCCCCAACCCCGCCCTGGCCGCCACGTTCAGCAGCACGGCCATCCCGAGCGCGGCCAACGACCAGTCCGGCATCAACTTCATGCGCATCCGCGTCCCGGGCCTGGATCCGGTGCTGGAGCGGGTGGACACCGAACTGGACGAGAGCGCCAGGGTCGCGGAGTCGCGCAAGGCGGAGAAGCTCATCGCCGACGACGTCCCCTCCCTGCCGCTGGCCGCCGTCCCCAACATCCTGGTCACCGGCGCACGCGTCGGCGGACCGCTCTCCATCAACCCGGTGGAGGGCCCCTGGTGGAACCTCGCGGAATGGGGCCTGACGAAATGACACCGGTCCGCCCGCCCCGCAGGGGCCTGCCATGACCCGATACGCCCTGCGCCGCCTGCTGGCCTCGGTGCCCGTGGTCTGCGTCGCCTCGTTCATCCTGTTCTGGGCGGTGCGGGCGACCTTCGACCCGCTGGCGAAACTGCGCCAGTCGGTCGACCCCACGGCCCTGCACCGGGAGACGGTCCGCCTCGGGCTCGACCGGAGCCTGCCCGAGCAGTACCTGCTGTGGGTCAAGGGCTTCCTCCAGGGCGACTGGGGCATCAGCACCCGCACCGGCGGGGCCGTGCTGCCGATGGTCGGCGACGCCCTCGGCACCACGCTCCAGCTGATCCTGTGGGGCGTCGCCCTCGCCGTCGTCCTGGCGCTGGCGATCGGCCTGTACTCGGCGGCCCGCCAGTACACCGTGGGCGACCATGTGCTGACGGGCCTGTCCTACCTCGGTGTCGCCATGCCGGCGTTCTGGTTCGGCCTGGTCCTCATCCAGGTGCTCGCCGTCTGGCCCAAGCAGCAGTTCGGCCTGCCGGACCCGCCGCTGTACTTCGTGGGACTGCACTCCGTCGGCCACAGCGGACTCGACCTCGACTACCTGCGCCATCTGGTGCTGCCCGTGATCACGCTCACCGTCGGACTCGTCGCGTCCTGGTCCCGGTTCGGCCGCGCCACCCTCCTGGAGGCGCTGTCCAGCGACTACGTCCGCACGGCCCGCGCCAAGGGCGTCCCCCGCCACCGCATCCTGCTGCGGCACGCCCTGCGCAACGCGCTCGCGCCCTTCGTCACCGTCGTCGCCATGGACGCCGCCGCCCTGGTCGGCGGGCTCGTGGTGACCGAGCAGATCTTCTCGATCCCCGGCATGGGCAAGCTGTTCCTCGCCTCGCTGGAGACCGGGGACGTCTTCGTCCTGCTGCCCTGGATGCTCGTCGTCGCGGTCGCCGTCATCCTCTTCAACCTGCTGGCCGACCTCTCCTACGCCCTCCTCGATCCCCGGGTGGCCCTGCGATGACCCAGCCCACCACGCTCCTGGCGCCCCCGCCGCCCGTCGTCTCCGGCGACCCGCACACCGCCCGCGTCGTCCTGTCCCGCTTCCTGCGCCACCGCCTCGCGGTCGCCTCGCTGGTCGTGCTCGTCCTGCTGGCGGTCTGCTGCTTCGGCGCCGCCTGGATCGCGCCCTACCCGCACAACGCGCAGGACCTCCTGGCGGCCTCCCAACCACCGTCCGGCGCCCATTGGTTGGGCACCGACTCCCTCGGCCGCGACTACCTCAGCGAGATGCTCTACGCCGGTCAGCTCTCCCTGGCGATCGGCCTGGGTGTCGCCCTGCTGGCCACCCTGGTGGGGACGGCGGCCGGCGCGGTGGCCGGGTATCTCGGCGGCTGGCCCGACGAGGTGATCATGCGGGTGGCCGACCTGTTCCTGATCGTGCCCCCGGTCGCCGTCCTGGCGGTGTCCCTGCAAGGACTCGGACCCTCGCCGCTGACCATCGTCGTGGTGCTGAGCAGCCTGGGCTGGACCCTGATCGCCCGGGTCGTCCGGGCCCGGGTGATCCAGCTGCGCCACCAGGAGTTCGTGGAGGCGGCCCGGGTCATCGGCGCCTCCGGCCCCAGGATCGTCGTACGGCACCTGCTGCCCAATCTGACGGGCCTGATCGTGGTCAACGTGTCCCTGTCGGTGGCCATGGCGATCATCCTCGAATCCACCGTCAGCTTCCTCGGCTACGGCGTCCAACCGCCCCAGTCGAGCTGGGGCAACATGCTCACCCAGGCCACCGGGCTGATCGGCACCTCACAGGCCTATCTCCTGTACGTCCCCGGCCTGGCGATCCTCGTCACCGTGCTCGCCGTGAACTTCCTCGGCGACGGGCTGCGCGACGCGCTCGACCCCCAAGGCAGGCAGTGATGAAGACCGCCACCGAAGCGATCGACGCGGCGGCCCCGCTGCTGTCGGTCCGCGACCTGAGCGTCACCTACCGCACCGACGCGGGTCCCGTGGCCGCCCTCGACCGGCTCTCCTTCGATCTGCACGCCGGGGAGACGCTGTCCATCGTCGGCGAGTCCGGCTCCGGGAAGAGCGCCGCGTCCCTGGCGTTGATGGGGCTGCTGCCGCGCAACGCCACGGCCTCGGGCTCGGTACGGTTCCGCGGCCGGGAGCTGCTGACCCTGTCCGACCGGGAGCTGCGTGCCGTACGCGGCCGGCGCATCGCCATGGTCTTCCAGGACGCGCTGGCGGCGCTGAACCCGATGATGACGGTGGGCGCCCAGCTCGCCGAGGCGGTGAGCGTGCACGACCCGTCCGTCTCCCGCGCCGCCCTGCGGGAACGAGCGGTCGAACTGCTCGACCTGGTCGGCATCCCCGATGCCCGGACCCGGGCCGGCCAGTACCCGCACGAACTGTCGGGCGGCATGCGCCAGCGCGTGATGATCGCCACCGGCATCGCCAACGAACCGGACGTCCTCATCGCCGACGAGCCGACCACCGCCCTCGACGTGACCGTCCAGGCCCAGGTCCTCGACGTCCTGGCGCGCGTCCAGGACCGTACGAAGTCCGCGATCCTGCTGATCACCCACGACCTGGGCGTGGTGGCCGGCCTCGCCGACCGCGTCCTGGTCCTGTACTGCGGGCGGAAGATGGAGGAGGCCCCGGTCGAGCCCCTCTTCTACGAACCGGCCCACCCCTACACGCGCGGTCTCCTCGCCGCGCTGCCGAGGATCGACCGCAGCACCCGGCGACTGGCCCAGATCGCCGGCCAGTTGCCCTCGCCGAACGAGCGGCCTCCGGGCTGTCCCTTCCAGAACCGCTGCCCGCACGCCGACGAACGGTGCGCCGAGAGCCCCCGGCCGGTCCCGGTCGGCGAGGGCCACACGGCCGCCTGCGTGCGGGCGCACGAGATCGCGAGCGTGACGCCATGACCGCACCGGCACTGACCGTCGAGGGGCTGGTGGCCGAGTACACCACCGGCCGGCGCGGACGGCACGCGCGGACCGTCCGGGCCGTCTCCGGGGTCGACCTCGTCATCCCGGGCGGCACCACCCTGGGCCTGGTCGGCGAGACCGGCTGCGGCAAGAGCACCCTGGGCCGCTGCCTGGTCCGGCTGACCGACCCGGCCGCCGGGCGGATCATGCTGTTCGACACGGACGTGACGGCGGCCGGGCGACGGGAGCTGGCCGCCGTACGCCGTCGGATCCAGTTCGTGTTCCAGGACCCGTACGCCTCCCTCAACCCGAAGCTCACCGTGCACGCGGCGCTCGCCGAGCCGCTGCGGATCCACGGGCTGCACCGGGGCCGGGAGAACGAACGGGTGCGGGAACTCCTGGAGTTGGTCGGCCTGGACCCGGGGCACGCCCACCGGCATCCGCACCAGTTCTCCGGCGGCCAGCGGCAGCGGATCGGCATCGCCCGCGCACTCGCCGTCGAACCGGAGGTGCTGGTCCTCGACGAACCGGTCAGCGCGCTGGACGTCAGCGTGCAGGCCGGGGTGATCAACCTGCTGGAGGACCTCCAGCAGGAGCTGGGCCTCACCTATCTGTTCGTCGCCCACGACCTGTCGGTGGTCCGGCAGATCAGCGACCAGGTCGCGGTCATGTACCTCGGCCGGATCGTCGAACAGGGGCCCGTGGACACGCTGTTCACCCGGCCGCGCCATCCCTACACCCAGGCCCTGCTGTCCGCCGTGCCCATCCCCGATCCGCGCCTCCAGCGGGCGCGGAGGCGGATCGTCCTGGAGGGCGATCTGCCCAGCCCGCTGGCCCCGCCGTCCGGCTGCCGGTTCCGCACCCGCTGCTGGAAGGCGCAGGACGTGTGCGCCGAGGCGACGCCCGCCCTCGTGGAGCAGGGCGACGGCCTGCTGACCGCCTGCCACTTTCCCGACGACCCGCCCCCGGCAACCCCGGACCGACCCGAGGAGGTCACCACATCATGACCAGCAACTGGCAGCGGTTCTTCACCGCCGACCGGCCCCACGCAGTCCGGCGCGGGCGCGGACCGGGCGACCGGTCCCTGATCGTCGTGGAGAGCGAGGACGGTCCCCGGCTGTCGCTGTGGGAAGCCGGGCGCGGCACGGTCCGGCCGCTGAGCGAGGTGACCTCGGGCGACCTCGTACAGGCCGTTCTCGCCTCCGACGGCGAGCAGATCCTGGCGCTGCACGACGACAACGGCTCCGAGGTCGGCCATGTGCACGCGACCGGACTGGACGCCGACGACAGCCGCGATCTCACCCCGGACCTGCCGCCCTACGTCCTGCGCGGCATCGACGTGGCGGGGCGGGCGGACCGGGCCGTGATCACGTGCGCGGCGGAGGACGGCTTCAGCCTGTGGCTGCTGAGCACGGACGGTTCCGCCGAACCCCAGCTGCTGTTCCGGTCCCCGCACGAGGCGTGGAACGGCCTGGTCTCGACCGACGGCACCCGCGCCTCCGTCGACACCACCGACCACAATCCGGGCGTCCGCAGATTCGCGGTCACCGTCGTCGACACCGCCACGGGCGAGGTGCTCGACCGCCTGACCGACGGTCCCGAGGCACCCGTGCGCGGTGTGCGGTTCTCCCCCGTCCCGGGCGACGACCGGATCCTGGTCGCCACCGAGCGCACCGGGTTCGCCCGTCCCTGCGTGTGGCATCCCACGCGTGGCAACCGCGTCGACATCGACGCCCCGCACCTGGAGGGCGACCTGGTCCCGCTGGACTGGTCCGACGACGCCACCAGGATCCTGGCCGTGCACGTGGACGCCGGGATCCACCGGGTCATGGAGGCCGACCTGGAGTCGGGCACGCTCCGGCCGCTCGACCATCCGCCGGGGGCGTACTTCGAACCGGACGTGGCGAACGCGCACCTCAACCTGTGGGCCTCGCACTACGGTCCCGGAAGCACTGTCCGCCTCCTGCACCAGCGCTTCGACTCCCCCCTGCGCGTGCTGCACGCCAACGGCCCGGACTCCGCGCCCGTCCCCGTGCTCTTCCCGCAGCCCGACCTGGACGGCGTGCGGTGCGCGTCGAACCCGATCCGCTCGACGGACGGCACGTACGTCCAGCTGTGGTGGGCCCGACCACACCACGCAAAGGGACCCGTCCCGCTGGTCCTGAACCTGCACGGCGGCCCCAACATGGTGTCGGTCGACAGCTACGACCCCACCGCCCAGGCCTGGCTGGACAACGGCGTGGCCTACGCCTCGCTGAACTACCGGGGTTCGGTCACCTTCGGGCGGCGCTTCCGCGAGGGGTTCATGCCGGCGATCGGCGACCGGGAGCTGGAGGACATCGAGGCGGCGGTCCGCTGGCTGGTCGCCGAGGGCGTCGCCGACCCCGACAAGGTCTTCGTCACGGGCGCCTCGTACGGCGGCTTCCTGACGCTGCTGTCCATGGGACGGCTGCCCGGACTGTTCGCCGGCGGGCTGGCGCACGTACCGCTGGCGGACTGGCTGACGGCGTACGAGGACATGAACCCGGCACTGCGCGTGGCCTGGTCGTCGTTCTTCGGCGCGAAGCCGGAGGACGGCCTGGACCGCTTCGTGCGGGCGTCACCCATCACGTATGTGTCCGAGGTCGTCGCGCCGGTCTGGATCAACCAGGCCACGCACGACACTCGTACCCCGCCCAAGCAGGTGCGCCGCTACGAGGAGGCGCTGCGCGCGGCCGGCGGAGACATCGTCGTCGACTGGTACAGCGGCGGTCATGAGACGACCGGGCGGGTCAAGGCACTGGCCGAGCAGTCCAGGATGCTCGGCCTCGTCCGGGCCGCCCTGCGCCAACAGCCTTGGAGTCAGGGCGTGTTGTGAGCCGTGAGGAAGGACCGGAGGTGGCCGAGGGTCTCCTCCGGGGCCTCCTCGGGGACGTAGTGGTCGCAGGGCAGTGCGGCGCCCGTGACGTCGTCGGCGTACTGGGACCAGACGGCCGGTACGTCGTAGTGGCGGCCGACGAAGCTGTGCTCGCCCCAGAGCGCCAGCAGCGGCTGGGTGAGCCGGCGTCCGGCCGCCGCGTCCTCCTCGTCGTGGACGAGGTCGATCGAGCCGGCCGCGCGGTAGTCCTCGCAGGAGGCGTGGATCGCCGCCGGGTCGGAGAAGCAGCGCACGTACTCGGCCTGGGCGGCCGGGTCGAAGGGGGTGCCGCCGTGGTGCCGGGCGCCCATCCGGGCCCGGATCCAGAACTCCGGGTCGCCGCCGATCAGGTGCTCGGGGATGCCGTTGCCCGCGGTCAGGAAGAACCAGTGGTAGTAGCCGCGCCCGAAGTCGGCGTCGGCGTGCAGGTAGGCGTGCCGGGTCGGCACGATGTCCAGGACCGCAAGGGCGGAGACCGCCCGCGGATGGTCGAGCGCCAGGCGGTGCGCGACCCGGCCGCCCCGGTCGTGCCCGACCACCGCGAACCGCTCGAATCCCAGCTCCCGCATGACGAGCAGCTGGTCGCGCGCCATGGCCCGCTTGGCGTACGGGGTGTGCCCGGCGTCAGACGGCGGCTTGTCGCTGTCGCCGTAGCCGCGCAGGTCGGTGAGGACCACGGTGTGGGTCTCGGCCAGGCGCGGGGCGATGTGGTGCCAGATGGCGTGGGTCTGGGGGTAACCGTGCAGCAGCAGGACCGGCGGCCCCTGCCCTGCCGTACGCACGTTGATACGGACGCCGTCAGCGTCGACGGTGTGCCGGGCGAACGAGGCGGGCAGCGGACTCTTCATGGTCCGATCCCAGCAGGGCCCGGGCGGCCCGTCCAAGACACGTGGCCGACAATGCATATAGGCGCGTCCTATCGACGGTGTCTCCACGTGCCTGCGAGGGAAGGCGGCACTGCACCATGGACGTCCGGCAGCTGGAGTACTTCCTCGCGGTGGTCGACCACGGCGGCTTCAACCGGGCGGCGACCGCGCTCTATCTCTCCCAGCCCTCGCTCTCCCAGGCGATCCGGACCCTGGAGCGGGACCTGGGCAGCGACCTGTTCCACCGGATCGGCCGCCGGGTCGTCCTCACCGAGGCCGGTACGGCGCTCATCGAGCCGGCCCGGACCGCGGTCCGCGCCCTCGAACTGGCGCGGGCCGGCGTGGAGTCGGTGCACGGGCTGCGCACCGGCCGGGTGGAGATCGCGGCCATGCCGTCCCAGGCCGTCGCCCCGCTCACCGGGATGATCAGCCGCTTCCACCGGGCCCATCCGGATGTGTCGGTGACCGTACGGGCCGCGTTCACCCCCAGGGACGTGACCGAGATGGTGCGCACGGGCGGGACCGAGCTGGGACTGCTGGCCTCCCCCGACGCGCCCCCGGACACGGAGGTCCGCACCCACCCGCTCCCGGAGCAGCGGTTCGTGCTGCTGGCGCCCCCGGACGGCCCCTTCGCCCCGGACACGACCGTGGTGGACCGGAAGGACCTCACCGGGCACCGGCTGATCGTCGGGCAGCAGGGCACCGGGATGCGCCGGTACATCGACGACCTGATCGCCGAGGGGGTGAGGGTGACCCTCGCGGTCGAGACCGAGCACCGAGTGGCGATCCTGCCGCTGGTCCTGGCGGGCGCGGGCCTCGCGGTCGTCACCGACGCCTGGCGGGACCTGGCCCGGCAGGCGGGCGTCCGGGTGCTGGACCTGGAGCCGCGCACGAGCCTGCGGGTGACGCTGGTCGGCCGGCACGGAGCGACGACCCCGGCGGCGGAGGCGTTCCTGCGCACGGCACTGACGGAGGACGCCGGCACCGCCGTAGAACCGCCTTCGTCAGTGCCTTCATAAGCGCTGCCTATAAGGCACATGGGCAGCCGGTCTTGGACGCGCCGGACGAACCGTTGCTGCAATCGCTCCCATGCCTCCCCTGAAGAAGCACCGCATCGCCCTGATCCCCGGCGACGGCATCGGCACCGAGGTCGTCCCCGCGGCCCGCCGGGTGCTGGATGCCGTCAGCGCCCGCCACGGCATCGCTCTCTCCTACGACACCTTCGACTGGTCCTGCGAGCGTTTCCTCGCGGAGGGCTCGATGATGCCGTCCGACGGCCTGGACCTGATCCGCGGGCACGACGCGATTCTGCTCGGCGCGGTCGGTTACCCCGGGGTCCCGGACCATGTCTCGCTGTGGGGCCTGCTGATCCCCATCAGGCGCGGCTTCCAGCAGTATGTGAACCTGCGCCCGATCCGCGTCTTCGACGGCGTGCCCAGCCCGCTGCGCGAGGCCCGGCCCGGCGAGGTGGACTTCGTCGTCGTACGGGAGAACGTCGAGGGCGAGTACGGCGAGATCGGCGGGCGGCTGTACCGGGGTCTGCCGGAGGAGACGGCCGTGCAGGAGGCGGTGTTCACGCGCAAGGGCGTGACCCGGATCGTGGACCACGCCTTCGAGCTGGCCGCGGGCCGGTCCGGGCGGCTGACCTCGGCGACGAAGTCCAACGGGATCGTGCACACGATGCCCTTCTGGGACGAACTCGTCGCCGAACGCGCCGCCCTGCACCCGGGGGTGACGTGGGACCAGGAGCACATCGACGCGCTGGCCGCGAAGTTCGTGCTGGACCCCGGCCGCTTCGATGTCGTCGTCGCCTCCAACCTGTTCGGTGACATCCTCAGCGACCTGGCGGCGGCGATCGCCGGCAGCATCGGCATCGCGCCCGCGGCCAACCTCAATCCCGAGCGGGACTTCCCGTCGATGTTCGAGCCGGTGCACGGCTCGGCCCCCGACATCGCCGGGCGCGGCACGGCCAACCCGCTCGGTGCGATCTGGTCCGCCGCGATGATGCTGGACCACCTCGGTCACCCCGAGGCGGCCGGCGCCGTCACCGACGCGATCGCCACCCTTCTGTCCACGACCCGGCTGCGCACCCCGGACCTCGGCGGCACGGCGACGACGGCCGAGTTCACGGCGGGGCTCATCGACCTGCTGTGACCGGGCCGGCCCTCACGTCGGCGACTCCGGCGACTCCCGGTGGTCAGCCGAAGTCGGGAGCCGGGGCCGTGGCGTTGAGTGCCGTCACTATCGTCTCCTCCTCGTACCTGAAATGGGATTCCAGCTGATTCGCCAGCAGTTCCAGGTCGGCGCGCAACCGCACGGGGTCGCTCTCACCGGGCACGAAGCCGTCGATGAGCCGCTGGATGTCCTCCTGCAGTCGCGCCACCACCTTGTGTTCCTCGGCGAGCTGTGCCAGCGCCGGAGCGAGCGCGGGGAACCGGCCGGCCAGCATCGGGAACGTGGCCGTGTCCTCGCCGCCGTGATGCCTGCTCAGTGCCCCGCAGAAGCTGAGGCAGTGGGTGCGCAGCTGCTGGGCGAGGTCCGGCGGTGTCCGCTCGATCGAGTCGGCACCGCCCTCGATCACCCGGTCCGCCTGGGCACGGAGCGTTTCGAGCTCTCCGCGCAGCCAGTCGTGCACCTCGACGATCCAGTCGCCCATGCCCTTGACCCGCCCCTCGCCGGGCTCGGGACCGATCCGGTTCAGTACGACGACCGGGATCTCCCGGGTCGTCCTGGCCTGGTGGTCGGCGTACCCGGGCGCCTCGGCGATCACGCGGTCGAAGAGCTTGTCACGCTCCTGGCCCGGCGGGATGGCGGCGATCGCCCGGTAGGTGTCGGTTCCCGTCTCGACCGTCACGATCGGGTTCTGGCGGATGTTGTGGTACCAGTCCGGGTGTTTGTCGGCGCCGTTCGAGGAGGCGACGACGATGCCTTTCCCGTCGAACTCCAGATACCCCAGGATGCTCTCCCGGCGCAGGCCGCTCCTGGCTCCGACGGTGGTCAGCACGGTCAATGTCCAGCCCTCGAACATGCCGCTCATCTTTCCGTTGTTCGCCCGAAACTCGGCGATGACCTGACGCTGGAAATCATTGACGTCACATCCCGCCCAGGTCTCGGCCTGTTCCTCGCTCATGCACTGCCTTTCCGAGTCGGTTGTCCGCGAAGGAGGGCCACGCCACCGGAAATCGACACAGAAATGCCCCGCATACCTACGCAGTGAAGATGGGCGCAGTAATCCCAGGAATGGGATTGACAAGCTGCGAGAGACGGAACATGCCGATCTCTGTAATGGCTGAGTAGCCGCTACCTCCATGCGTAGGCCCATACGGGGCTCCGAAAAACCGTAACACCGTCGCCGCGGTCCGGGCAACGCCTCTTTTCCGAACGCGGCCGGACGCAACGGGCAGCCGGTGGAGCGGAGTTGGGCCGGCGCTCGGCTTCCCTTCGGCATGCCGAAGTGGGCTCAGGGGTGACGGACTCCAGCGCGTTCGTAGTGCGCCGGTGGCATAGTCGCTACGCTCACTGCGGGGGCAACTGGCGTACGGATGGGGGAAGTTGATGGTGTACCGGAGACCGGTGCGGTTATGTTGCGGTGCCCTGGCCACCGGGCTGTTACTGGCCGGCTGTTCGGGGGCCGCGGGAGGCGGGAGCCCCGAGGCGGCCGGTTCCGAGCGCGCGAGCACCGGAAGTGGCACGTCCTCCAGCCCGACCCCCAGCGCCACGGGCCTGGATTTCACCGCCGATCCCGCGCGCGCGCCGAAGACCTCCACGGAGGGCGAACGCCTCGCCCGCGCCGTCGCGGCGGCACCCGTCAACTGGGGTCCCGGCTTCGTGAGGCGCACCCCGTACGAGACCGCCCCCGGCTCCTGGCCCGAGCTCGACGCGAACTGCGTATGGGAGCGCCGGTCGCTGCCCTCGACGGTGCTCGCCACCCTCACCCGCTACAGCGAACTGCCCGCCGAGGGCGGCAAGGGCCCGATCCGTGTCGCCGCCGTCGTCACCGTGCACCGCACCGTGAACGAGGCCGACTGGGAGATGTCCGAGACCCTCGAAGAAGCCCTGCGCTGCCCCGACCAGCAGCTCCGCGAGGGTGAGCGGATCACCGGACTGGCCTCCCAGGGCTCGGACTTCGGCATCCTGGGCAACCTGATCGCCGAGGACATGCTGACCGAGAGCGGCAACTACTACAGCGACGAACTCGGCGGCCCCTACTTCTACTCCTGGATGCAGAGCCGACTGGGCCAGGTCACCGTCGCCGCCGTCGGCAAGGGTTCCAAGGGCCGGTCCGCGGCCGAGGTCAGCGCCGCTCTTGTGCAAGGCGCGGGCGCCATGATCAGTCGCGCCGAGAGCGAACTGGAGACCACTCAATGAGCGGGCCGCTGCTCCCCACCGACCCCGCCTCGATCGGCGGACACCGGCTGCTGGCCCGGCTCGGCGCGGGCGGCATGGGTGTGGTCTACCTCGGCCGTACGGAGGCCGGAACGCTGGCCGCGGTCAAGGTGATCCAGGCCGAGTACGCGGACGAGCCGGAATTCCGCGCCCGGTTCCGCCGTGAGG
>NZ_JAWOAI010000016.1:0-41685 GCF_033194735.1 Streptomyces sp. W16 | reverse complement strand
TGCTGGGTCATGCTCATCACCGGGTTCCGTTGGCGGCGTACTTGGCGACGGCTGCGACGTTGGTCTTGTCGACGAAGGCCGGGCCGGTCAGTACGGGCTGCTCACCGCCACCGCTGTAGTTGCCGTTGTTCTTGTACAGCCACAGCGAGTCGACCGCCAAGTAGCCCTGGAGGTACGGCTGCTGGTCGACCGCGAACTGGACGGTGCCCTTCTGGATGGCGCCCGTCAGAGTGCTGTTCAGGTCGAAGGTGGCGACCTTCGCCTTGCTGCCCGCGTCGGTCAGCGACTGCACCGCCGTCATGGCGAACGGGGCGCCCAGCGTGACGACGTAGTCGATGGCCTTGTCCTGCGTGAGCTTGGCGGTGATCGTCGACTTCACCGACGGCATGTCCGTGCCGTTGACGTTGAGGACCTCGGTGGTGCCGCTGAAGGTCTTCTTCACGCCGTCGCAGCGCTGGGTCAGACCGATGTTGCCCTGCTCCTGGATGACACAGACGACCTTCTTGGCGCCTTCTGTGTTCAGCCTCTTGCCGAGCGCCTCGCCGGCCACGGTCTCGTCCTGGCCGAAGAACTCCAGCAGTCCGAGCTTCTTCCAGTCGCTGAGACCGGAGTTGAGGCCCACGACCGGTATGTTCGCGGACTTCGCCTTGCTGATGACGTCCTTGAGGGCGTCGGGCTTGGCGAGGGTGACCGCGATGCCGTCGACCTTCTGGTCGATCGCGTTCTGCACCAGGTTCGACTGGTTGCCCGCGTTCGGGTCGGCCGAGTAGACGAGCTTGATGTTGTCCTTGTCGGCGGCGGCCTGGGCGCCCTTGCGGACGATGTCCCAGAACGTGTCGCCCGGCGCCTGGTGCGTGACCAGGGCGACCGTCATCCGGGGAGTGCTGGCCTTGCCCGCGGAGGCGCCGGAGGTGTCATCCGTGGACTTCTTGCCGCCCGAGCTGCTGGAGCAGCCGGCGAGGGTCAGTGCCGCTGCCGCGGCGACCGCCACGAAGGGGGCCATTCTGCGCGTACGGGAGTGGGAAGAACGGTCCATCTTTCCTGCACCTCACTGTGCTTCAGGGGAAAGGGAGCAATGATCTCAGAGATCAGGGCTCGGGGCCCGTGCGGCCCCGGGTCGTAGCCGTGAAACACGGCTGTTGCGCTGGGACGGAATCCAATCCCCGGTCGCGCCCGCTGTCAATACTTTGTTAAGACATCATTTCACAAGCAGGTCCGAATGTAAGTACAAACTATTGACAGAGCGCCCCTCGGAGTCCTACACCTGGGAGTCGGCAGGCCCTCGGGACCCGCCCACCCCCCAGTAGCTCAGAGGAGTGCCGCGCATGGCCGAGTCAGCCCAGCCCTTCGATCTCATCACCATGGGCCGTATCGGGGTCGATCTCTACCCGTTGCAGGCCGGCGTACCGCTGGCCCAGGTGGAGACCTTCGGGAAGTTCCTGGGAGGTTCGGCCAGCAACGTGGCCGTGGCCGCCGCCCGGCTCGGCCGGAGCACCGCGGTGATCACCCGCACCGGCGACGACCCCTTCGGGACCTACCTGCACGAGGCGCTGAAGGACTTCGGGGTGGACGACCGCTGGGTCACGCCGGTCGCGGACTACCCCACTCCGGTCACGTTCTGCGAGATCTTCCCGCCGGACGACTTCCCGCTGTACTTCTACCGGCAGCCCAAGGCGCCCGACCTGGAGATCCGCACCGACGAGCTGGACTACTTCGCGATCCGCCAGGCCCGGGTCTTCTGGATCACCGGCACCGGACTGAGCGAGGAGCCGAGCCGCTCCGCCACGCTGGCCGCCCTCAAGGCACGCGACAAGGCGGGCACCACGGTCTTCGACCTCGACTGGCGCCCGATGTTCTGGAAGGACCCCGAAGAGGCCCGCCCGTACTACGCGGAGGCGCTGCGGCACGCGACGGTCGCGGTCGGCAACCTCGACGAGTGCGAGGTCGCCACCGGTGTCCGCGAGCCGCATGCCTGCGCCCAGGCACTGCTGGACGCGGGCGTGGAGCTGGCCGTCGTCAAGCAGGGCCCCAAGGGCGTCCTGGCCGTGCACCGCGACGGCACGACCGCCGAGGTGCCGCCGGTCCCGGTCGAGGTGCTCAACGGTCTCGGCGCGGGCGACGCGTTCGGCGGCTCGCTGTGCCACGGACTGCTGTCCGGCTGGGAGTTGGCGAGAACCATGCGGTACGCCAACGCGGCCGGCGCCCTCGTCGCCTCCCGTCTCGCCTGCTCCACCGCGATGCCCACCGAGTCCGAGGTCGAGGAACTCCTCGCCGGCGCACGCGTGGGCGGCTGACCCCGTGACCGCCCGAGCCATCCCTGAACGGAGTTTCTCTTGAGCATCAGCATCCCCGACCTGGTCACGGTCAGAGCCCGGCATCCGGAGGCGATCGCCGAGGCGGCGGCCCGCCGGGTGCGCCGGCCGCTGCTCGGCGACAGCGGCCGTCTGATGATCGTGGCCGCCGACCACCCGGCGCGTGGCGCGCTCGGTGTCGGCGACCGCCGTACGGCCATGGCGAACCGCGCCGACCTGCTGGAACGCCTGTGTGTCGCACTGTCCCGGCCGGGTGTCGACGGGGTGCTGGCCACCGCCGACATACTGGAGGACCTGCTGCTGCTCGGGGTCCTGGACGGCAAGGTCGTGATGGGCTCGATGAACCGCGGCGGCCTGTCCGGCGCCGCGTTCGAGATGGACGACCGGTTCACCGGCCACCGCGCCGAGGACATCGCCCGGCTCCGCTTCGACGCGGGCAAGCTGCTGCTCCGTATCGACTACGACGACCCGGGCTCGCTGACCACCCTGGAGTCGACCGCACGCGCGATAGACGACATGGCGGCACGCCAACTCCCCCTGTTCGTCGAGCCGTTCATCTCCCGTCGGGTCGACGGCAAGGTCCGCAACGACCTGTCCGCCGAGGCCGTGACCCGCTCGATCGCCATCTCCTCGGGCCTGGGCGGCACTTCGGCCTACACCTGGCTGAAGCTGCCCGTCACCGCTGACCCGGACGACATGGCCGAGGTCATGGAGACCTCGACGCTGCCCGCCGTGCTGCTCGGCGGTGAGGTCGGCGACGACCAGGAGGGCGCGTACGAGAAGTGGCGCAAGGCGCTGCGGCTGCCGACCGTCCAGGGCCTGGTCGTGGGCCGTTCCCTGTTGTACCCCGCCGACGGCGGGGTGGAGGCGGCGGTGGACACCGCCGTGGGTCTGTTGTGAACCGGAGGCACACGATGACGAGCGCGTACCACCTTCCCGCCGGAAAGGCCCTGGGCGGCCCCTACGTCGTGGACGTCACCCCCGAGTCGGCGGCCTGGGGCTACTCCAGCCTGCGGGTCCTGGAGCTGCCGCCGGGCGGCGCCCACACCTTCGACACCGACGACAGCGAGTGGATCGTCGTCCCGCTCAGCGGCGGCTGCACGGTCTCCGCCGCCGACGACTTCGGCCACGACACCTTCGAACTCCACGGCCGCGAGAGCGTGTTCACCGCCGTGAGCGACTTCGCGTACGTCCCCCGGGACTCCCGTACGACGATCTCGTCGGCCGGCGGTGGCCGCTTCGCGCTGACCGGCGCCCGCTGCACCCGCCGCCTGCCCGCCCGCTACGGCCCGGCCTCGTCGGTACCGGTGGAACTGCGCGGCACCGGCAACAGCAGCCGCCAGGTCAACAACTTCGGCGCGGCCGGCGTCTTCGAGTGCGACAAGCTCATCGCCGTAGAGGTGATCACGCCCGGCGGGAACTGGTCCTCCTTCCCGCCGCACAAGCACGACGAGCACCGGCCCGGCGAGGAGTCCGTCCTCGAAGAGATCTACTACTTCGAGTTCGCCGACCACGAGGGCACACCCGGTCTCGGCTACCAGCGCGTCTCCCCGTCCGGGCAGGGCCGTAACACCGACGTCCTGGCCGAAGTCCGGGGCGGAGACGTCGTGTTGATCCCGGACGGCTGGCACGGGCCCTCCATGGCGGTGCCCGGCCACCACATGTACTACCTCAACGTCATGGCGGGTCCCGAGGACGACCGCTCCTGGCTGATCTGCGACCACCCCGATCACGCCTGGGTCCGCGGCACCTGGCCCGAGCAGCCCGTCGACCCCCGCCTCCCCCTCTACACGGCACCGGAGAAGTCCTGATGAGCACCCCCACCCGCCGCCTGACCGTCGCCCAGGCCCTGGTGCAGTTCCTGTCGGTCCAGTACACCGAGCGCGACGGCGTACGGCACCGGTTGATCGCCGGCACCTGGGGCATCTTCGGCCATGGCAACGTTGCCGGACTCGGCCAGGCGCTCCTGGAGGCGGGCGAGGACACGATGCCGTTCCACCAGGGCCGCAACGAACAGGCCATGGTTCATGCGGCAGTTGGCTACGCCCGCCAGCTCGACCGGCTCTCCGCGCAGGCCGTCACGACGTCCATCGGACCGGGCGCCACCAACCTGGTCACGGGCGCCGCGCTGGCCACGATCAACCGCCTGCCGGTCCTGCTCCTCCCCGGCGACTTCTTCGCGACCCGCGCCGCCGACCCGCTGCTCCAGCAGCTGGAGCACCCGGTCGAGGCCGACCTCTCGGTCAACGACACGCTGCGTCCGGTCTCCCGCTACTTCGACCGCGTCATGCGCCCCGAGGCTCTGATCCCGGCCGCCCTCAACGCGATGCGCGTGCTCGCCGACCCGGTCGAGACAGGCGCGGTAACTCTCGCGCTGCCGCAGGACGTTCAGGCCGAGGCCCACGACTGGCCGGAGGAGTTCTTCGCCGACCGCGTGTGGCACGTACGGCGTCCGGCTGCCGATCCCTTCGAGCTGGCGGAGGCCGTCGAGGCCATCCGGTCCGCCGAGCGCCCGCTGATCGTCGCGGGCGGCGGCATCCACCACAGCCGCGCCGAGGAGGCGCTCAAGGCCCTGGTGGACGCCACCGGCATCCCGGTCGCCTCCACCCAGGCGGGCAAGGGCTCGCTCCGCTACGACCACCCGGCGGACCTGGGCGGCATCGGCCACACCGGCACCGCGGTCAGCGACGACATCGCGCGCGCCGCCGACCTGATCATCGGCGTCGGCACCCGCTACACCGACTTCACGACGGCCTCCAACACGCTCTTCCAGAACCCGGCCGTCCGCTTCGTCAACCTCAACATCACCGCGTTCGACGCCCACAAGCTGGCCGCGCGCACGTTGGTGGCCGACGCGAAGTCCGGTCTGGAGGCGCTCACTTCGGGCCTCGAAGGCCACCGCGTGGATCCCGCCTACGAGGCCGAGTACCGCACCGGCAAGGAGAGTTGGGAGCGGGTGGTCGACACCGCGTTCACCGCCCCCGACGAGAACGCCGTGCCTACGCAGACCCAACTCCTCGGCGCCCTCGACGCGGTTGTGGGCGACGACGACGTGGTGATCAACGCGGCCGGTTCGCTCCCCGGCGATCTGCACAAGCTGTGGCGGGCGCGCAGCCCTCGCCAGTACCACCTCGAATACGGCTACTCCTGCATGGGCTACGAGATCCCGGCCGGCATCGGCGTCCAGCAGGCGGCCCCCGACACCCCCGTGTGGTCGCTGGTCGGCGACGGCACGTACCTGATGATGCCGACCGAGATCGTGACCGCCGTCCAGGAGGGCCTGCCGGTCAACCTGGTCCTGATCCAGAACCACGGCTACGCCTCCATCGGCGGCCTCTCCGAGTCGGTCGGCGGCGAGCGCTTCGGCACCGCGTACCGCTACCGGGCGGCCGACGGCACCTTCTCCGGCGCCCCGCTCCCGGTCGACCTCGCCGCCAACGCGGCCAGCCTCGGCATGGACGTCCTGCGCCCCAAGACGGTCCGCGAACTGCGGGAGGCACTGGCCGCGGCCCGCGCCTCCGACCGGCCGACCTGTGTCTACGTCGAGACCGACATCGCCACCCCGACCGCTCCCCCGGCCGAGGCCTGGTGGGACGTACCGGTCGCCGAGACCGCCTCGCGCGAATCGGCCGTACAGGCCCGCGAGGTGTACGACCGCCAGGTCGCCGACCGTCGCCGCCACCTCTGAACTCCCCTCCTCCGAAAGGCACTTGCACCATGAAGACGATCACCCACTGGATCGACGGCAAGCCCGTCGAGAGCACCTCGGGCCGTTTCGGTCCCGTGTACAACCCGGCGACCGGCGCGCAGGAGAAGCAGGTCGGCTTCGCGACCGTCGACGAGGTGGACGCCGCCGTCGCCTCCGCGAAGGCCGCGTTCGAGAGCTGGGGCACCTCCTCGCTCGCCAAGCGCACCGCGATCCTGTTCAAGTACCGCGAGCTGCTGGACGCGCACCGCGACGAGATCGCCGAGCTGATCACCGCCGAGCACGGCAAGGTGCACTCGGACGCGCTCGGCGAGGTCGCGCGCGGCATGGAGATCGTCGAACTGGCCTGCGGGATCAGCGTGCAGCTGAAGGGCGAGCTGTCGACGCAGGTCTCGACGCGCGTGGACGTGGCCTCAATTCGCCAGCCCCTGGGCGTTGTTGCGGGCATCACGCCCTTCAACTTCCCGGCCATGGTGCCGATGTGGATGTTCCCCCTCGCCATCGCGACCGGCAACACCTTCATCCTCAAGCCCAGCGAGAAGGACCCGTCGGCGTCCTACCGGCTGGCCGAACTCGCCTCCGAGGCAGGCCTGCCGCAGGGTGTGCTGAACGTCGTGCAGGGCGACAAGGTGGCTGTCGACCGCATCCTGGAGCACCCGGACATCGAGGCCGTGTCCTTCGTCGGCTCGACGCCGATCGCGAAGTACATCCAGCTCAAGGCAGTTGAGCACGGCAAGCGCGTACAGGCCCTCGGCGGCGCCAAGAACCACATGCTCGTGCTCCCGGACGCGGACCTGGACTTCGCGGCCGACCAGGCGATCAACGCGGCCTACGGCTCGGCCGGTGAGCGCTGCATGGCCGTCTCCGTCGTGGTCGCGGTCGGCGACACCGGCGACGAACTGGTCGCCAAGATCGCCGAGCGCGCGGGCAACCTGCGCATCGGCCCCGGCAACGACCCGGCGAGCGAGATGGGCCCGCTCATCACCCGCGAGCACCGCGACAAGGTGGCGTCCTACGTCGCCTCGGCCGCGGCCCAGGGCGCGGAGGTCGTCGTCGACGGCACCGGCTTCTCGGTCGAGGGCCACGAGGACGGCTTCTTCCTCGGCGTCTCCCTCCTCGACAAGGTGCCGCTGACGGCGGACGCGTACAAGGACGAGATCTTCGGCCCGGTCCTGGTCGTCGTCCGCGCGGAGTCCTACGACGAGGCCATCACGCTGATCAACAGCTCCCGTTGGGGCAACGGCACCGCGATCTTCACCCGGGACGGCGGCGCCGCCCGCCGCTTCCAGATGGAGGTCAAGGCGGGCATGGTCGGCGTGAACGTGCCGATCCCGGTGCCCGTCGGCTACCACTCCTTCGGCGGCTGGAAGGACTCCCTCTTCGGGGACCTCCACGTCTACGGCAACGACGGCGTCGCCTTCTACACCCAGGGCAAGGTGATCACCACCCGCTGGCCGGACCCGGCCGACGGCGGCATCAACCTCGGTTTCCCCAGCAACTCCTGACAACCCGTCACGATCCGTGAGGAGGTGCCCTCTGTGGCGAAGACCGGTGGCTACTCGCGTGCCGTGACCGGCTCCCCGCTCGACGGCCTGCATTTCGCCCTGGACCGCAACAGTCCGGTGCCGCTGTACTACCAGCTCGCACAGCAGCTGGAGGCGGCGATCGAGCACGGGACCCTCGCGCCGGGCAACCTCCTGGGCAACGAGATCGACCTGTCGGTCCGCCTCGGCCTGTCCCGCCCCACCGTCCGCCAGGCCATCCAATCCCTTGTGGACAAGGGGCTGTTGGTCCGGCGGCGGGGGGTCGGCACGCAGGTGGTCCACAGCCAGGTCAAGAGACCGCTGGAACTCAGCAGCCTCTACGACGACCTGGAGTCGGCCGGACAGGGACCGACCACGGAGGTACTGCGCAACGAGGGCGTGCCCGCGACCGCGGACGTCGCGGCCGCCCTCGGGATCGCGGAGGGCAGCGAGGTCACGCTCCTGGAACGGCTGCGCTCCACGCACGGTCAGCCGGTGGCGTTCCTGTGCAACTACCTTCCGGCCGATCTGCTCGAACTCGACACCGCCCGGCTGGAGTCGACGGGCCTGTACCGGATGCTGCGCACCGCCGGCATCACCCTGCACAGCGCCCGCCAGACGATAGGCGCCCGCTCGGCCACCCCCGAGGAGGCCGCCCGGCTCGACGAGAAGGAGAGTGCGGCACTGCTCACCATGCAGCGCACGGCGTACGACGACACGGGGCGGCCGGTCGAGTACGGGACGCACATCTACCGGGCGTCCCGGTACGCGTTCGACTTCCAGTTGCTGGTCAGGCCCTGACCGGGGCGGCGGAGTCCAGGCGGCCCCGCTGCTCCGCCGTCAGTTCCAGGTCCACGGCCGCGAGGTTCTCCTCCAGCTGGGCCACCGACGAGGCCCCCGCGAGCGGGACGATCGGCAGCGGACCGCCCAACTGCCAAGCGAGTACTACCTGGTTGACGCTCGCCCCGGTGTCCTTCGCCACCTCCCGCAGCGCGGCGAGGCGGGCGGGGGTGCCCGGGTGGTCGTAGTCGGCACCCAGGGGTTTGTCCTGGCGTGTGTAGGCGCCGGCCAGCAGGGGTGAGTAGGCGACCAGGGTGAGAGCGGGTTCGGCGCGCAGATAGCCGAGCAGGTCCGGTCCTGCGCTGCCGAGGCTGCCGTCGGGGAAGAGGTCGGACGGTATGTCAGTCCGGGGGCGCAGATAGCTGTGCTGGTACTGGAGGACCTCGTAGCCGGGCAGGCCGGCCGCGGCGGCGAGGGCACGGGCCCGTTCCACGCGCCAGGCGGCGTGGTTGCTGACGCCGAGGAGGCCGACGGTGCCCTCGGCGACCAGTTCGGCGAATCCCTCGACGGTCTCCTGCAGCGGAACGCTCTGGTCCTCAATGTGGGCGTACAGCAGGTCGAGTTTGTTCACGCCGAGGCGTTCGCGGCTGCGTTCGGCGGACTCGCGGATGACCTTCGCGGACAGGCCCTCCGGGTTGTCGACGTAACTCGTGCCGGGTGCCAGCGGGCGGGCGCCGAGCTTGGTCGCGATGACGATCTCGTCGCCGATGCCGCGGCTGCGCCGCCAGCGTCCGAGCAGCTCCTCGCTCTGGCCGCCCTGGCTGCCGTCGTCCCAGAAGGCGTAGTTGTCGGACGTGTCGATGAAGTTCCCGCCGGCCTCGACATAGCGGTCGAGCACGGCGAAGGAGGTCGCCTCGTCGGTGCGGGAACCGAACAGCATGGCGCCGAGCGCGAGCACGCTCACCTCGCGGCGGTGGGCCGGATCGGTGCCGATGGTGCGGTACTTCATGATGATCCCTCCCGTTCGCACCCGGTCCTCCGGGCACGAACGGGAGTCTCGCGCTTGAAGCGCACTTCAAGTCAAGCTTCTGGGCGCCTACTTGGCGAACGGGCCGTCCAGCGCCGCCCATTGGAGCAGCATGATGGTCTTGGCGTCGGCGATCTCCCCGGTCCGGATCATCTCCAGGGCGCTGCGGAAGGGCAGTTCGAGGATCTCGATGTCCTCGCCCTCCTCCTGGAGTCCCCCGCCCTCGTGGGTGCGGGTCGAGGGGCCGTAGGAGGCGGCGTAGAAGCCGATGCGTTCGGTGACCGAGCCGGGGCTCATGTAGACGTCGAAGACGTGCTCCACCTCGCCCACGGTGTGCCCGGTCTCCTCCACCACCTCGCGCCGTACGGCCTCCTCGGGGTGCTCGTCCTCGTCGTCGAGGAGGCCGCCCGGTGTCTCGACGAGCATGCCGTCGGGGTGGCCGTTGACGTACACGGGGAAGCGGAACTGGCGGGTGAGCAGGACCGTTTCGCGCTCGGCGTCGTACAGGAGCAGGGTCGCGCCGTTGCCGCGGTCGTGGGTCTCGCGTTCCTGGGTGGTCCAGGTGCCGTCGGCGTGCCGGAAGTCGAAGGTCGTGGTGCGCTCGACGTACCAGTGGCTGGAGAGCAGCTTCACGTCGCGGACTCTGACCCGGGGGTTGCCGGTCAGGTCGAGGCCGGTGCGGTCCAGGCCGGTGCGGCCCCGGCTGTCGGGGGTGTCGGCGCCCGCGGTCATCGGGGGCCGGCCGGAGTGGAGGAGACGATCGAGTTGTTCATGCCCGACGTCTATCACCCCGGGGTGGGGAACGGGTGGCCGAAACCGGTGAGCCGCAAGCCCAACTGATGTGCCGGTTGCGTTGATTCGTCGCCTACCGTCCCGTCGGCTGGGCATGCTGGGTGCATGTCTGAGCACGGTGATCAGGTTCCCGGGTACCGGGTGATCAGGATGGAAGCGCTGCAGGACGCCCCGGCAGCCGCCCTCGCGGACGTGGAGGCGTGGCAGGCCCGCGAGGCCTACCCGAACGTCCTGGCCGGCGGCGGCCCGGTGTTCGGAGTGGCCGAGGAGCTGGATTCCGGCGGCTGGCAGGTCCTTTCCCGGTTCGGCAACATGGCCCCGCAGGGCTCCCGCGACACCCTGGCGATGACCTTCCGCCAACGCGCGCGGGAGGCCGGCGACGCGGGCGACACGGCGACTCAGCAGGAGTGGCTGCGGGGCGCGGAGCGGCTGGACTGGGAGAAGGTGGACGAGCTGACGGTGCTCGACCGCCGGTTCCGGGTGGTGCGGGCCGACCAGTTCATCCGGATGGGACCGACGGGACCGGAGCCGCCCCGGCCGTCCGACCCCGACCCGGCGAAGGTCGGGCACGGCCACGAACTCCCCAACCGCACCACGGGGTTCGTGATCGACCCGTTCACCGCGACGGGCATGTCCGAGGGCATCCTGCGGATGGAACTGCTGTCACTGGTCCGCGCCCCGGGCACGGCTCCCGCCCCCGTACGCAAGGACTCGGTGCGCGCCCTGAAGACGCATCCCGGGGGTGTGCTGCTGCCCGCCGAGTTCACCGCGGCGGAGTTCGCGGACGGCGGCTGGCAGCCGACGCAGATGACGAACACGAGTCCGCAGGGGGCGCGGGACACGCTCACCACCTATCTGCGGGTGATGGCGCCGGCCATGGAGCAGCTCGACGAGGAGACACGGGCCGAGTACGCGCGGGCGGCCGACCGGATCGACGCCGAGCGCTGCGACGACATCGAGATCGACGGGTGCCGGACACGGATCGTGCGGGTCGAACGGCTCGTCCGCATCGGCCCCGACGGTCCCGAGGGCCCGCGTCCCTCCGACCACGACCCGGAGCTGCCGACCGCCGTCCAGGAGGAACAGCTGCGTGCGGAGGGGCTGTTCGACGAGGACCGGGTGGTGAGCGAGGAGGAGGCCGAGCAGCAGCGGGTGGCGGAGGAGCAGGCGAAGGAGTTCCTGCGGCTGTTCGAGGAGCAGCGCCGACGGCGAGAGGACGCGGAGGGTTCCTGAGCCCGGCGGGGGGCCGACCGCGCGGTCCGCGGCCGACCCCCTGTTCAGCGGGTGTGGCCGTCAGCCTTTGCCGAGCATCTTGTTCATCTGCTCGATCTCTGCACTCTGCGCCGTGATCACATCGGCCGCGAGTTCGGTGGCGGGGTCGTACTTGCCGTCCGCCTTCTCGGTCTTGGCCATGTCCACGGCGCCCTCGTGGTGTTCGACCATCATGTTGAGGAACATGGTGTCGAACATGGCGCCGGAGGCCTTCTCCAGCTTGCCCATGTCGGCGCCGGTCATCATGCCGGGCGCCGAGGACGACATGTCGTGGCCCATGCCGGACATGTCCTGGGGCACCTTCTCGCCCCACGACGTGAGCCAGCCGGACATGGTCTTGATCTCGGGGTCCTGTGCGCCCTTGATCTTCGTGGCGAGGCTCTTGACCTGGGCCGAGGAGGCGCGGTCGGCGGCGAGTCCGGCCATCTCCACGGCCTGCCGGTGGTGCTGGATCATCTCCTTCGAGAAGGAGACGTCGGCGGCGTTGTGCCCACCGGTCCTGGTCCCGCTGCTCGTCTCGGTCCCGCTGCTTGTCTTGCTGTCGCTGTCGCCGCCGCAGGCGGTGAGCGTGAGGGCGGCCACCGAGGCGGTGACGGCGAGAGCGACGGTACGACGGACGAACCTGCGTTGTGCGGTCATGGTGGTACTCCTGGAACGGTCGTCTGTGCAGGGCATGCCGAAGCGCGCGGGTGGGCGCGCGGGCCGCTCTAGATCCGCAGGAGTTGGAGTTCGGAGAGGGAGGGCGGGGCCCGGCCGCCGTCGGGGCCGCCACCGGTCAAGGACCCGAGCGCGTCCGGCAGTTGGGCCCAGGCGGCCACATCGGGCCGCAGCAGCGGAACCACGGCCGGAGCACCGGCGACGGAGGCGGAGGCGCAGGTCGCGTCCGCGTGGGTCATATGGCTGCCGCAGTCGCCCGCGTCGTGATCGCAGGGATCCGGCGTCGACATCTGCTCGCCCATGGCCGCGGTCGTGGCCGTCACGGTGTGCCCCGGCACGGGGTGGGCCAGGGGAACGGGCCCGAGTCCGTGCATGCCCAGCAGGCCCAGGAGCAGAGTGGCCACGAGCATCCCGTAGCGCCGCACCCTCGGGTGCGGCGCTACGGGATGCTCGTGTCGGGCCATGCGGTCACCATACCCTCCCTGGGTATGGCGACCGCACAAGGGGTGCCTGCGTGCGGTCAGTTCCGCACCGCCGGCGCTTTCGCGCTGCGGTAGGTGGAGATGCCCAGCGCCAGCAGCCAATAGCTGAGAATCGCGCCCATGAGAGCGGTGGTGCCCCAGCCGTTCGCCGCGTAGAAATGCGCGGGGGTGTTCCCGAAGAACAGGGACGGTACGAAGGCCAGATTGATCCCGGCCAGGACATAGGCCGACCTGCTGGTCCAGCGCGGCAGCAGTTCCGTACGGGAGACGACGAATCCCAGCGCGGTCAGGAAGAACGCGAGCATGAGCCGGGAGATCGACCCATAGAGAATGTAGGTGCCGCTGACGTCGATCGTCGGGTCGATCGGATGGTCGGCGGCGATGACGGCACCGGCTTCCAGACCGCTGGAGACCAGGGTGACCGTCGCGTAGACCAGCCCCGCCGTGAAGGCCATGGAACCGGCCCACTCGTACGCGGGATTCACCCGCTTCACCAGTTCGCGGAAGGCCGTCACGAACACCAGCAGAAACGCCAGCGCGACGATTCCGATCAGCAGCCTGGCGAGAACGTTCGCGTCCGGCGGCGGGCCCGAATAGATGAAGTACAGCGGAACTTCGACGATGAACGCGACCGCGGCGGCGATTCCCGCGCCACCCGCCAGACGCCTGGCCGACATTTCGTTCATGGGGTCCCCCGGAGTTTCCGTGTGGTGGATTCGGTACGCCTTGAATCCTGCCGCCGACGGCACACACAGTCCCTGGGCCTGAGGACCGGATCGGGGGTGGTCCTACCGACACCCCCGGTGCGGACCGTCAGGGGAACGGGAGCGTCCTGGCGAACACGGTGACGAGCACCAGCGTGGCGGGGAAGAGGGCGAGGAACATCGCGAACGTGTAGCCCATGATGTCGCGGGCCTTGAGCCCCAGGATCGCCAGCGTGGGCAGCATCCAGAACGGTTGCAGCAGGTTGGCGCCCGCCTCGCCGAGGTCGTAGACGACGACCATCCAGCCCTGGTTCACATGGAGCTGGTTGGCGGCGTCGAGGACGTAGGGCGCCTCGATCACCCACTTGCTGCCGCCGCTGGGCACGAACACCCCGAGGACACAGCTGTAGATCGCGATGAAGGCCGGATAGAGGAACTCGTTCGACACCGACACCAGCCAGTCGGCGATCGTCCGGTGCAGACCGGTGTACGCGATCATCCCGAAGATCCCGCCGTACAGCGGGAATTGGAGCAGCACGCCGGAGGTCGCGGGCACCCCGTCCCGGACGGCGCGGGCGAGGTTCACCGGCCGCCAGTGCAGGATGAGCGCGAGCAGGATGAGGATCAGGTTGATGGTGTTCAGGTCCAGGGCGTTGAGCGGATTGCCGGCGGCGTTCGCGAAGTGCCGGGCGAGGTACCAGGCGCCGAGGAGGAACAGCAGGATCGTGAAGACCGGGCTGTGCTCGATCCACTCGCCCGGCCGGCCGCGCCGGCTCTCGTGCCGCTGTCCGTCGAGGGCGGGGCCCAGGTCGATCCCGAGTCGTGCCGCGGTCCTCGCGTTCTCCGGTGCGGGCGAGAGGAGCCAGGCCATACCGACGGCGAGCACGAAGACGACAGCCGTGGCCGCCACGCCCTGCCACAGGAAGATGGTGTCGGTGAGCGGTATCAGCCCGCTGCCGCGCCCTTCGGCGATGACCTTCTGCACGGACTCGGGGCTCGACCCCGCGCTCGCCACCTGCAACGCGGCCGACCCCGACAGTCCTTGCGCCCACACCGTGCCGAGCCCCAGAAAGGCCATCGCGCCGAGTGCGCGGTAGTCCACACCGGGAACCCGGCGGGCGATCTCCTTGGCGAGGATGGCGGTGAAGACGAGGCTGAAGGCCCAGTTCGCGTAGGCGGTGAGCATGGCGACCGCGGCGGTGAACGTGATGGCCCCGCGCGGGGTCCGGGGCCGGGCCGCGAGTCGCGCGACGAGGCGTCCCACGGGCGGGGAGACCGCGACCGCGTACCCACCGATGATGATCATCGCCATCTGCAGGGTGAAGGTGATGAGCGACCAGAATCCCTGGCCCCACGCGTCGACAAGACCGAAGCCGCTCGTCGCCGTGGGGTCGGCCGGTGCGCCGAGGAGTTTCTCACCGGAGACCAGTCCGAGTGCGAGGATCAGAAAAGTGCCGACCAGGACGAAACCCAGCGCATCCGGCAGCCATTTCTCGGTGAAGTCGGTGAAACGCAGCGCCAGCCGGGCGATCCAGGTCTCGCCGCCTTTCGCCGTCGATTCGGGAGCCTTGGGCACGGCTTCGGACATGGTGCTCCTCACCTCATTGCCGATATAACCGTCGAAAGGAACTCGACCGGGACCGGAACCGTAGACCGCACCCCGCACACCCGGGCCGGGCGCGTTCCCACTTGGCGCGCGCATTCCATCAAGTAGGCGCCGATGTTCCACAGCTGGCGGTCCGCGGGCACGGAGACTGGCTGACGAACGACCGGAGAGCAGGTGCGCAGGGCATGAACGACATGACAGACACCGAGCCGGCACACGGCATATCGCGCGCCCCGCGCGGGAGGTTCTCCGCCGGCCTGGTCGGCCCGTGCGCGGGCGAGCGACGGGCCGCTCTCCGCCGCCAGTGGGACATACAGGCCGGCCGGTCCGTCCCGCTGCCGGCGGCCGGGCTGACCAGTTCCGGCGATTCCCGGGCGAGCATCCGCGGGCTCAGAATCCATGACGTTCTGATAACGAAGATTTGTTATGCGTCGACCACGCCCGACGGAAAATGGATCGATTCCCGCTATTTCACCGACATGCTGGTCGTTGATGTCGTGGAGAACGGTTCATGGGGATTCGCCCGCTCGCGGGACCGCGACCAAGTCGTGGTATCGACCGGTCAGTTCATCGTGCGGCACAACAATCCCTCATGGCGGTTCGCGGTAAAGGCGCACACGAACACCACAAGGAAACTGGTCCTGCCGGTCGCCCACCTGGGACCGCTCATTCACCGGCGGCCGGTACTCGGCTCCGCGGACTCCGCCGAGATGCGGCTGCTCCTGGCGCACGCGCGCATGGTCGACGACCGGCTCGACGAGCTCTCCCCCGCCGGCGTCCGGGCCGCGCGCAACGCGCTGCTCGAACTGGCCCTGGGCGTGCTCACACAGAAGGTCGACGGGACCGAGCCACAGCTCGCCCCCGCCCTGGTCCTGGCGGCCAAGGACCTCATACGCGGCCACCTGTCCGATCCCGAGCTGTCACCCCGGATGCTGGCCCGCGAACTCAACATCTCGGTACGCACGCTGCACCGGGCGTTCGCCTCGACCGACGAGTCCGTGACCGCGCACATTCGCCACCAACGCCTGGAACAGGCCCGACTCGCGCTCACCGGGCCGACCGCCCGGCCCGGCGTGTCGGAGGTCGCCCGCTTCTGGCAGTTCGCGGACACCAGCCACTTCGTCCGGGCCTTCAAGAAGCAGTACGGCCAGACACCGGCCCAGTACGCCCGGTCCCACGACGGTCCCCGGGAATGACGGAAGGACTACCTGCACATACTGGTGGGCCCTGAGGATCTCCCGTATGCCATGGCGCTCCCCGCCGATAGGGTGGACGGTGATCGACAGGGACGAGCTGGGCGAGGGCGGCGGACGGCGTGGGCGGTGCCGAGGAGAGCGGGAACACGGGCACCGGGCGCCCGACGTCACGGGACGTCGCCCGGCTCGCCGGTGTGTCGCACACCGCGGTGTCCTTCGTGTTCAACGGCCGGGCCGAGGGCAACCTCTCGGCCGCCACCCAGGAACGCATCCGGCAGGCCGCGGCCGAGCTGGGCTACCGCCCCGACCCGGTGGCCCGCGGGCTGCGCCGTCGCCGTACGGCCGTGATCGGGCTGGTCACCGACGAGATCGCGTCCTCGCCGTTCGCCGGTCGGCTGCTGCGCGGGGCCATGGAGACCGCCTGGGACAGGGACCATCTCGTCCTCACCGTCGACTCCGGCGGTGACCCGGTCAAGGAGGACGCGGCCGTCGCGGAACTGCTCGACCGGCGCGTGGACGGCATCATCTACGCGGCCATGTCACTGCGCCGGGTCCGCGTCCCCGAGGGCCTGCACCGCACCCACTCCGTGCTGGCCAACTGCCTGCCCGAGGACGACTCCCTGCCCGCTGTGGTCCCCGCCGAGCGCGCCGGTGGCCGTACCGCGGCCCGGCTGCTGCTCGGCGCGGGCCACCGCCGGCTCGCCGTGATCGGCGGTCTGGACGACATCGCCTCGGCGGAACGCACCCGCGGCATCCGGGACGCGCTGCGCGCCGAGGGCGTCACCGTGCCCAAGGAGTGGATCGTGCGCGGCGGCGGGGAGATCTCCGCGGGATACGCGGGGGCGCTGCGCCTGCTCGACGGGGCCGAGCCGGACCGTCGCCCCACTGGCGTCCTGTGCTACAACGACCGGGTCGCGGCGGGTGTCCTGCACGCCGCGACCCGGCTCGGGATCGACGTGCCCGCCGATCTGTCGGTGGTCGGTTACGACGACCAGGAGCACATGGCCGCGTTCCTCACCCCGCCGCTCACCTCGGTCGCGCTGCCCCACCGGGCGATGGGCGAGGCGGCGGCCCGACTGCTCCTGAACGCCATCGAAGCCGGCCAGGCACCACCCGCGACCGTCCGGCGCCTGGCCTGCCCTGTGGTCAGCCGCGCCTCCGTGGGTCCGGCGCCCACTCGGTGACCTGGGCATCCGGCCCGCACGTGACCTGCCCTGTGGTCAGCTGCGCCTCCCTGGGTCCGGCGCCCACCCGGTGACCTGGGCGCCCGGCCCGCACGTGGTCAGTCGTGCCTTCGTGGGGCCGGCGCCCACCCAGTGACCCTGGCACCCGGCCCGCGCATGGTCAGTCGTGCCTTCGTGGGGGCGGCGCCTATCCGGTGCCCCGGGCGCCCGGTCCGCGTGTGGCCTGCACTCTGGTCAGCCACGACTCCGTGGATCCGGCCGCCCGCCCGGCGACCCGGGCACCCGACCCGCGCGCGACCTGGCCCATGGTCAGCTGCGCCTCCCTGGGTCCAGCGCCCACCCGGTGACCCGAGCCCCCGGCCCGTCGACGACCAACTCGGCGATGTCGCCGGGGCGCCGGTAGACGCGCTCAGTGACCATGGCCCGGTCCGCGACGAAGAGTTCGAGGAGCGAGCCGTCGACGAGCAGCCGCAGCGTGAGTTCCGGCGCCTTCGGCACGTGCACGGTGATCGGGGCGGAGCCTTCTCTGCCGGTCCGGGGCCAGGCGACGCGGTCGAGGACGACGGTCCCCGAGGCAGGGTCCGCCCGGACGGTCAGCTCCCGGCCCGCCGGGTCCCGGAGCAGGCTCACCGTGGTCGGTTCGCACGCGGTGACCGTCAGGTCGTACGCGAGTGGCAGTGGAACCCGGCCCGGCGCGGTGACGAACGGCTCGGCCGGGTGGAGTTGGTCGAGTTCCGGGGCCGGACTCACCCGCAGTGAACCGTCGGGGTGGACGTCTACGACCCGTGGCGCGGTGAGTACGCCTGCCCATCCGGCCCGGAGCACCTCCTCCTGCGGGCGGGCCTCCCACGACCAGCCCCAGAGCAGTGCGCGGTCCGGCTCCTGGAGCACGGCGGGAGCGTAGAAGTCCCGCCCCTGGTCCAGCCTGCCGCCTGCGCGCGGCACGAAGCCCAACCCGCCCTGGCCGTCCGCCTCCAGACGGCCCGTCAGATATCCAGTGGAGCAGGGATCTCCGTCCCACAGGGACACCAGAAGTACGTACTCGCCGCCCACTGTCCGGTACAGGTGCGGGCACTCCCAGCCCACCGACTTGTCGCCGAACACGCCAGCCGCCACCGGGTCGTTGCCGTCCAACAGCACACCGGCGAACCGCCAGTCGGTCAGGTCGTCGCAGT
The DNA here is from genome assembly GCF_033194735.1 of Streptomyces sp. W16. Taxonomy (NCBI): domain Bacteria; kingdom Bacillati; phylum Actinomycetota; class Actinomycetes; order Kitasatosporales; family Streptomycetaceae; genus Streptomyces; species Streptomyces sp. W16. Next base: position 23,269 of record NZ_JAWOAI010000016.1, on the reverse strand, counting down.
CGTAGAGCAGGACCGACGGTGTGCCGTCGGCGTGCCCGGCCCCGACGAGGGCCCAGCGCCGGTCCTCGCAGTGGAAGACGAACGGGTCGCGGAACATCACCACGTCCAGTCCCGGCGGCGGTCCCGCCACCACCGGCGTCGGCAGCGGCTTCCACTCCGTCAGCAGCTCGTCGTCCGGGTCCGCCGCCCGCGCCAGGCAGATGGTGCCGAGTCCGGTGTGGGCACGGTCAACTCCCGTGTACACGACGGTCGGTGTGCCGGCGTCGTCGGTCACGCAGCCCGACCAGCAGCCGGCCTCATCGGGGCCGCCCGGCGTCGGGGTGAGCGCGATCGGGTGGTGCTCCCAGTGCGCGAGGTCGGTGCTGGAGGCATGACCCCAGTGGACGTTCGCGTGCACCGGTGCGTCGGGGTTGTGCTGGTAGAAGAGGTGGTAGCGGTCCCGCCAACGGAACGGCCCATTGGGGTCGTTGATCCAGCCGACGGGCGGACGGACCCTGAAACGCGGTGCGTTGGGGTCATTGCTCAACGGTTGACTCCTGCCGAGGTGATGCCCTCGCGCAGAGGGCGCTGGCCGACGACGAACACGGCGAGGGCGGGGAGCATCGAGAGCACGACCCCGGCCAGGACAACGGAGATGGACCCGGTGCCGAGGTTGCCCTGGAGGGAGACCAGGCCCAGCGGAAGTGTGTAGTTCTGGCTGGAGGTCTCCAGGATCAGCGGGCGGAAGAACTCGTTCCAGTGGTAGTTGAAGGCCAGCACGCCGACGATCGCCAGGCCGGGTGTGGCCAGTGGCGCGTACACCGAGCGGAAGATCCGCCAGGTCCCCGCGCCGTCCAGCATGGCCGCCTCGCCCAGGTCCTTCGGCATGCCGAGGAAGTACTGGCGCATCAGGAAGGTGCCGAAGGCCGTCGGGAAGGCCGGGATGATCAGGCCGAGGAGCGTGTCGGTGAGGCCCATCGACTTCAGCACCAGGAACACGGGCACGATGGTGACCTGCAACGGCACCATCATGGTCGCCAGGACCAGCCCGAAGAGCGGCTTCTTGAAACGGAACTCCAGGCGCGCGAAGGCGTATCCGGCCAGGCCCGCCGTGATCATCTGGCCGACGGCGATCAATGCCGTCACCAGCGTCGAGTTCAGGGCGAGCAGCCACACGTCGATCTGCTGGAAGACCCCGTGGTAGGCCGCGGTCGTCGGGTGCGTCGGGATGATCTGAGGGGGCAGGTCGAAGGACTGGGCCGGAGTGCGCAGCGAGGTGGCGACGGTCCAGATGACCGGGCCCAGCGTCAGCAGGGCGCACGCGGTCAGTGCGGCGATCCGGGCCCAGGGGGCGAGTGAGTGACGTGCGCGACTCAGAGTCGGGGTCGCTTTCAGGGGCGGGGTTGCTTGGCTCATAGCGCTCATGCGGCTCACCGGCTCACTGGTAGTGGACGAAACGCCGGCTGAGCCGGAACTGGAGGGCGGTGACCGCCATGATCAGCGCGAAGAGCAGCACGCCCACCGCGGATGCCTCGCCGAAGTCGAGCTGCTCGAAGGCCCTCTCGTAGATCACCATCACCACGGTGCGGGTGGCGTCGCCGGGTCCGCCGTCGGTGAGGACGTAGGGCTGTTCGAAGACCTGCAGGGCGTTGATGATGCCCATCACCGACGCGACGAGCAGCGTCGGCGACAGCAGCGGCAGCGTGATGCCGAGGTGCTTGCGCAGGCCGGTCGCGCCGTCGAGGGCGGCGGCCTCGTGGATCTCCTTGGGGATGTTGTTCAGACCGCCGACGAACAGCAGGAACGAGAAACCGAACTGCTGCCAGACGTAGACCAGGATCACCGTGGCCATCGCCGCGTGCTCCGAGGTCAGCCAGGGCACGGGCGCGACGCCGACCAGGCCGATCAGCCAGTTCACCACCCCGAAGTCCTGGTTGAACAGATACTTCATCACCACCGAGATAGACGCGGCGGACAGTACGAGCGGGAAGAAGAACGCCGAACGGAACAGCGCCCGCAGCCACCCCGGCATCCGCCCGTTCAGCGCGAGCGCCAGCGACAGCGCGATCAGCAGTTGCAGCGCGACCGCGAAAACCATGAAGAGGAGCGTGTTGCGGAAAGAGACCAGGACGGTCGAATCCGTGAAGGTCGTACGGTAGTTGGCGCCGCCGGCGAAGTGGGGCGGGTCGATCACGTTCCACTGGAACAGGCTCAGCACGACGGACCCGATGATCGGCACGACCGTGAAGACGACGATGCCGACGACCGTGGGCGCCAGGAACAGCGCGGCCAGCAGCCGGGCGCCGCGGTCGCGGACGGACGGCCGTACGGCGACGGCGGTTGGTGGCGTGGCGGGCCGCGAACGTACGGCCGGGACCTGGGAGTTCGGGTCCTGAGTGTTCGGGACCTGGGTGTTCGTCATATCTCACGCTCCATGGCCTGCTCCAGATCGCCCTGCATCCGGCGCAGCGCGGGACCCACCGCACGCGGCGAGGCCAGCGCGGTGCCGGTGTACTTGAGCAGGACGTCGGTCACCTCGGCGACCTGCGGCGGCGCGGGGATCGGGCCGGTGTCGGGAAACCGGTCGAGGGTGTCGTAGAAGACCTGCCAGTGGGCCGGGCCGCTTTCGGCGTAGCGGGCGGTGTTCAGCATCGAACGCCGGGCCGGGGTGGTCTGGTTGCTCCGGAACAGCCGGGTCATGGTGTCCTTGCGGGCCGCGTACTTGATGAACTCCCAGGCGGCTTCCTGCTTCTTCGAGGTGCGCAGCAGCGCGTAGCCCGCCGCGCCGAACTGGTGGCGCTGGGTACGCCAGCGCGGGAAGTACTGCACGTCGTAGTCGGCGGCCCGCATGCCGGCCAGCTGCAGGCCGCCCGCCCAGAAGCCGCCCGCCGGTGTGACGCCGACGTGGCCGGTGGAGAACACGCCGACCAGGTTGCTGCCGTTGCCGCCCTCGGGCCGGGTGCACAGGTCCTCCTGGACGAGGGAGGCGAGATAGTCGTACGCCTCCTCGACGCGGTCGGCGGTGGCCTGCGGGGTCGTCCAGCGGAAGCCGCCGCCGCGCCCCTGCCGGTCGGCGGCCGGGTAGAAGGTGTCCCACAGCCAGGAGCCGCCGGGTGCCTTCGACTCCTTCAGCAGGTTCGTGCCGTTCGCGAAGAGCCAGGGCACCACGCCGCCCCACAGCCGGTTGGTCCAGAAGTACGGCGTGAAGTGCGAGCCGCCGGTTCGTTTCAACTCCCGCAGCAGCGTGGTGAAGTCGTCGCGGGTCCAGTCGGCCGCCGGGAAACCCGCGCCTGCCCGCTTCAGCACCTGCTTGTTGAGGTACATGTCGGCGGCGTTGAACTCCATGGGCAGCTGGTAGAGGTTGCCCTCGTACATCATCGACTCCACCAGCGAGGGGTGGACGTCGGCGAAGTACTCACGCAGCTCCGCCGCGTCCCGCCGCACCCAGCGGTCCAGGGACACGCCGAGCCGTTGGGCGAACAACTGCACGCCCTCGGTGGCCACATACACCAGGTCGGGGGCGGTGCCCGCGGCGATCTGGGTGAGGATCTTCGCGAAGAAGTCCGACCAGTCGACGGCCTGCACCGCGTTCACCCGCAGCGGGATGTCCGGGTGAAGCCGGTGGAAGCCCTTGGTGAGGGCGTCGACGGTGGCCGGGTCGAAGGCGGAGCCGAGGGTGGCGACGACGAGGGAGCCGTCGTCACGGCCGGGGATGTCGGCTCCCGTGAGCCGGTCCCAGCTCGCGGCGGTACCGGCCAGGGCGGCTGCTCCGGCCCCGTACGCGCCGTACCGCAGCAGCGTGCGGCGGGGGATGTGCGAGTCAGTCATCAACGGGCCTAACTCGTGTTAGTTCAGGGGTGATGCCCCAGATGATGGGAACCGGGCAGCAGGCCTGTCAAGAGTCGGGAACGCTTGACCTTTAACGAGTTAGGTCTACAGTCCTCGTTCGCAGGAGCCGATTTTTCACGCCCTCCGCACTGTGAGCCGCACTCGCGTGTGTGACGAGCCGCCACGGGCCCTCATGGGCCGTCACGAGAGGAACGATGCGTCATGCCCGGAACGTCGGGGATATCCAGGAGATCACTGTTCGCGGGATCGGCGGCGGGCACCGCCGCCGCGCTGCTGCTGCCGACCGGAACGGCCACGGCCGCGAGAAGGACCAAGTCCGCGGCGAGTGGGGCGAGTTACCGCGCCGCGTACCACTTCACGGTCCCCGACCAGTGGAAGAACGACCCTCAGCGGCCCGTCTGGATCGACGGCGAGTACCACTACTACTACCTCTACAACGCCGACTACTTCACCGGCGCCGTCGGCACCGCGTGGCGCCTGGCCACCACCAAGGACCTGGTCTCCTTCACCGACCGCGGGGTCGCCGTGCCCAAGGACACCACGCCCAACGGCGATGTCTGGTCGGGTTCGGCGGTGGTCGACACCGGCAACACGGCCGGATTCGGCGCGGGCGCGGTCGTCGTCATCGTCACCATGTCCCCCGGCGACGGCACCGACTCCCAGGCGCAGTTCCTGTACTACTCGACCGACGGCGGTCTCACCTTCACCGACTACAGGACCGACCCCGTCCTGCCCAACCCCGGCGTCGCCGACTTCCGCGACCCCAAGGTGATCCGCGACGAGGACCGGGGCCGCTGGGTGATGGCCCTCGCCGAGAACGACAAGGTCGGTTTCTACCACTCCGACGACCTCAAGTCCTGGACGTACGTGGACGGTTTCGTCCACGACGGCATCGGCGTCCTGGAGTGCCCCGACCTGTTCCGCATCACCGCCGGCGACGGCACCGTGAAATGGGTGCTCGGCGTGAGCGCCAACGGGAAGAGCTCGGGGCTGCCCAACACGTACGCCTACTGGACGGGTTCCTTCGACGGCAGCGCGTTCACCGCCGATGCGAGTGACCCGCAGTGGCTCGACCACGGCTGGGACTGGTACGCCGCCGTCACCTTCGAGAAGCGCGACGCGAGCGGCGCGGTGGACGCGGCTGCCCGGTACGCGATCGGCTGGGTGAACAACTGGGACTACGCCAACACCACCCCCACCATCGACTGCGACGGCTTCAACGGCACCGACTCCATCGTCCGCGAGATCACCCTGGAGAAGGCGTCCGACAACACCTACTACCTCGCCTCCCAGCCCGGCGCCGGCCTCGACTCGTATGTCTCCCGCACCGTGAACCTGGGCGACGTGACCGTGGACGGCACGAAGGTGCTCGACTACACCGGTGTCTCCTACGAGGTGACGACCGAGCTCACCTGGTCCCAACTCACCGGCGCGGGCCTCCAGTTGAGGCGCTCACCCGACGGCGGGCGACACATCGACGCCGGCATCTACGCCGACTACGCCTTCCTCAACCGACGCAACACGGTGAACGCCGACACATCCGGCAACTGGCAGGAGAGCCACACCCCGTTCGACCCGTCCGCCGGCACGGTGAAGCTGCGCATCCTGGTGGACCGCACGTCGGTGGAGATGTTCGTCGACGACGGCCGCTACGTGCACACCAGCCAGGTGTTGCCATACCTGCTGGACACCCGGCTCGCACTGTTCACGATCGGCGGCAGCGCGGTGTTCCACAACACGGTGATACGCGAGTTCTCGGTGTGAGGCCGGCCAGGTCGGCCAGGGGCGCCGGGGGGCACACCGTACGCGTGAAGGCGTTCGGCTTCGCCGGCATCCCGGCGAGGCTGTCCTGACCTCCCACCGCATTCCGATCGAACCGGGCGAACGTGGCTCTCCCCGGACCTTGCCCCGGCGGAGCCCCTGCGCGTGGGAAGGGGGATCCGCCGCGGGCGAGTACGAGCCCCGTTCGCGAGTCGGCAAGACCCTCCCGCGCGGTGCTTGCCTGGCTCCGTGGGGCCTGATTGAGGCCGCGTCGAGGCCGCAAGGACAGGAGCAAACCGTGGTGCTGTGGTCGATGACCACGCTCATGAGCGGTCGCCCGGCCGGACGCCGACCGGCCGGATTCAGACGGCCGGCACCCGGCACCGCGAGCGCGACGAACACTCCCGGCCACACCTGGAGCGCCGGAGTGTGCCCACCCTCGCTCCACCAGGCCTTTCGCCTTCGCTCGCAGTCCCCCGGCCTTCGTCAGGACGGCCTCCAGTCCCAGCGCGACGGCCAGTTGCCGACAGCGCATGCCCACCCGGCCCGTCGACTCCGTGACCATCGGAGGCGGCCCGGCCGGCACCTCGGTCACTGTCACCTGGGCATCCAACAACCGCTGAAGCCGGCGTTCGGCCTCACCGAGCGCGGCCTGCACCCGCTGGGCCTTCTCCTGCAACCGCGCGGTCTCCTCCCGGACCCTCTTCTCCGTGGCCTCCAGCAGACCAAGTACCGACGCCACCAGCCACCTCCACGAACCGCCCGCTCCGCGCCTTACCGTCCGCCCCGTGGCGCACCTTGACCGGGTCAAAGTGCGCCACGGTCCCCATCAAGCGCCCTGGTCCCCAAGCGGTTCCCATGGGGCACGTCCGTGACGCCCGTCCAACGGGCGCCGCCAGGACAAGAGGCCGACTCGCCAGGGCCCGTCACGGCATGAGGTCATGCGCCTTTGCGCCTGAACTCGCGGATGGTGTCCTGCCATTGCCAGGAGGCAATCTCCGCCACCAACCCCAGCCCGTTGACATCCACAGGGGCATCAAACGCGCCTGCGTCTTCGACGGCACCCTCACCGACACCGAGATCGTCATCCGGCTCCGCGACACCGTCCCAAGAGCCATCAATCAGAAACGGCCTGGCCCCGGCGTCGCGGTGGGCTGTCTGCGGCTGTGCCGGGAAGTTCCTGCTCTCACCCCGTCGTCCTCGCCCGTACGCGCCGGTTCACCGAGCGCTGGAAACTCGTCGCTCCACTGATCGTCAACGCCGTACGGGCGGTGTCCGTGGGAGTCTCCAGCCTCCCTCAGCCGTATCGCCGCGGCCTGCCGGATGCGGCTGGTCAGTTTGCCGCGTCCAGTGACCAGAGCGGAGTGCTGCCGGCGACGCGGCAGGTGAGGAAGTACAGGGGTATCGGCGGCGTGTAGGGCTGCCCGGTCTCGGGGGAATGGATCAGACGGGGATGCTCCAGGCCCGGTTTCGGGCGGGTGCTCGTCCAGGAGGGGTCGGCCACCTGGGCGCCGATCGCATACCTGATGGACGGCGGCCAGATGACGCCGATGTGCGAACCAGCCGGCACGATCCACCACCAGCGCCGGGCGTCGGCGAAGACGCAGCCAACACGCTGCAGACGGTCCAGGATGCGTTCCCCGTGTTCCCGGGGCATGCCCACGGCGTCGTAGCCGAGGCTCGCGCGTAACGGCGCCGGGATCACCAGGCGTCCGGAGCGGGTGCGGTCGTGCGTCGGCGGCTCGGCGGGATTCGGGGGCGGGGCGAAGCTGTGAGCCGACGGCTCGGAGGGGGACGGGATCGGGTGGCGGCTGTGCGATCGGTACATGGGGGGGGTGACCCTTCGGCCGGGTGGGGGGATGGGCCGGGCGGGGAGGCGGGGTCGGCCGGGGAGGTGTCAGGGCGGGACGGGTTTGTCGGCGTCCGTGGCCAGTTCGGCCCAGACGATCCGCCCGGACCGGTGCGGGATGTCCGCCGTTCCCCAGTCGCTGCTGAGGACTGCGACGAGCAGGAGACCGCGCCCGCCCTGGTCGTCGGGGCCGGGCCGACCGGGTACCGGGAGCGTGGAACCGCGGTTCTGGTCCTCGACCTCGATCCGGAGGACGTCATCCGTGTTCCGCACCTCGCAGACGATCCAGTCGCTCGCGGAGTGCGTGAGCGCGTTGGTGACGAGTTCGGAGGTCACGACGACAGCGTTGTCCCGGACGACTTCGCGGACGCCCCAGGCGATGAGCAGTTCGTCCACGGTTCTGCGGGCCAGACCGACTGACGCCGGGGTCGCCGGCAGGCCGAACAGATGGCTGTGGCCGGGGTGTTGGTTCCCGGAGGCGAGCCGGCCGGGGCCTTGGGGCCCAGGGAGTCGGCCAGGGTGCCCGCCTCCGGGAGGTCGGTCCAACGGCTGGGGGAAAGAGGGCGGAGCCATCGCCGTACGCCTTTCGTGTGCCTTCGCACCCTGGGCGGTGCCGGTGTCGCGCCGACCGGCCGCGCACGAGGCGCGGACGGCGACCCGCGCCGGGCCAACGCAGGTCGTAGCCCTGTTTCCCCCAACTGGGCTGCGCCGTCTCGCTCTTCGACGAGCTGTAACGACATGCTTACTGTGGCACCTGCCAACAACCCATCGCAACCAGCAAGTTGAAAATTGCATGTAGCGAAGTGCATGCTGCTTCCGCCAGGAAGTGATCGAAAGAGTCTGTGAAGAGCGAGAGCCTGCCAGACTGCCGCCCGGAGCTGGAACCGCAAGGGAGGTAGACCGTGACCGCAGAGACCGACTGGGGCGGCGTTCCCTCCGTTCTGCGCATGATCCTCGGCCGCCAGCTGGAGGAACTGCGGACCCGGGCAGGACTCACGTACGAGCAGGCGGGCGAGGCCATCGGTGTCAGCCACTCCACGATCCGCCGGATGGAGGCCGCCAAGGTGGCCCGGCTGCGCCTGGCGGACGCCGAAAAGCTGCTGCAGGTCTATGGGGTGACGGACCGTCAGGAGATCGACACCTTCCTGAAGTCGGTCCGCGAGGCCAGCAAGCGCGGCTGGTGGCACACGTACCGCGACGTCATGCCGGACTGGTTCGCCGCGTATCTGAGCCTGGAGCAGGCGGCGTTGCAGGTCCGCGCCTACGAGAACGAGTTCGTCCACGGGCTGCTGCAGACCGAGGAGTACGCGCGGGCCCTGCTCGGCGCGGGCAACCCGCACGCCCCCACCGAGGCCACGGAGCGCCGGGTCGCTCTTCGCATGCGCCGCCAGGAGCTGCTGACCCGCGAGGCGCCGCCGCGGGTGTGGGTCGTGATGGACGAGACGGTGCTGAGGTGGCCGGTCGGGGGTACCGCGGTGATGCGCGCCCAGGTCGACCACTTGATCGAGGTCAACCGGCTGCTCCATGTGACCCTGCAGATCATGCCGTTCGCCAACGGCCCGCACCCGGCGATGCGAGCCGGGGCGTTCCACCTCTTCCGGTTCCGGGCAGCCGAACTGCCCGACGTCGTCTATCTCAACGGCCTGGTGGGCGCTGTCTATCTGGACAAGGGCGACGACGTCGTGGTGTATCGCGAGGCCCTGGACCGGCTGGGCGCGCAGGCGGCGCCCGCCCGCAAGACCGAGGCCCTCCTCGGTGCGATTCGCAAGGAGCTCTGACGTGCACCACCACATACGCAACGGCATACCGTCCCGGAACCTGGGCACACGCGGCTGGACCAAGCCGTGGAGCGACGACGCAGGGGGCGCCTGCGTCGAAGTGAAGAAGCTCGCCGACGGACGCGTCGCCGTACGTCAGTCGACCGACCCCGACGGCCCGGCGCTGGTTTTCACACCCCGCGAAATGACGAGCTTCGTCACGGGCGTGAAGGCGGGTGACGCCGACTTCCTTCTGTGAACCCCCATTGTTTTTACTGAGCGTTCATCACGAACCTTCACAACTCGCATGGGAGACACGGCGTTGCCCGACAACGGATGGCCGGCCGACCGCATCGACACCGAACACGCGCACTCCGCGCGGATCTACGACTACATCATGGGCGGGAAGGACTACTACCCCGCCGACAAGGAGGCGGGCGACGCCATGTCCCGGGAGTGGCCCGCGCTCCCGATCCACATGCGCGCCAACCGGGACTGGATGAACCGGGCCGTGCGCTGGCTCGCCGAGGAGGCGGGCGTGCGCCAGTTCCTGGACGTCGGCACCGGCATCCCCACCTCGCCGAACCTGCACGAGATCGCCCAGCAGGTGGCTCCCGAGTCACGGGTGGTCTACGTCGACAACGACCCCATCGTCCTCACCCTCTCCCAGGGGCTGCTCTCCAGCACGGCCGAGGGCAGGACGTCGTACATCGAGGCCGACTTCCGTGAGCCGTCCACGATCCTCGACGCGCCGGAGCTGCGCGAGACCCTGGACCTCTCCCGGCCGGTGGCGCTGACAGTGATCGCCATCGTGCACTTCATGCTCGACGCGGACGACGCGGTGGGCGTCGTACGGCGCCTGCTGGAGCCTCTCCCCTCGGGCAGTTACCTCGCGATGTCGATCGGCACTGCCGAGTTCGCGCCGCAGGAGGTGGGCCGCGTCGCCCGCGAGTACGCGGCCCGCGACATGCCGATGCGGCTGCGCACCATCGACGAGGCCCACGAGTTCTTCGACGGCCTTGAGCTGGTCGAACCCGGCATCGTCCAGGTCCACAAGTGGCACCCGGACGGCACGGGCGAGCAGAACATACGCGATGAGGACATCGCAATGTACGGGGCGGTCGCGCGCAAGCCGTGACCATCTCGGTGCCGGGGCCGGCCGCACAGCCGTTCCCGGCACACGGGGAAGCCGCTCGACCACTATGAATCGCTCCGGCAGGACTGGCGGCTGGATCTACATGGGGTACCGAAGTGCGGCGAGGGGTCACTCCACGGTTACAGCCTTCCAAGAGCGGTTGTGCAGGCGGTAGATGGTAACCGTCTGGGTCAGTTCGTCGCCGTAGTCGTCGAAGGCGACCTTGCCTGTTACACCTTTGAAGTTCACGTCTGCGAGGAGCTGTCGCCGTGCTGGCGCTCGTCAGCGCTGGACTTGGCGCTGGCATCAGAGGTGGAGGCCCTCTTCGCGCTGACGCAGGCAGCATCCCGCGGCGAGTAATTGTCGAGACCTGTGGATTGGTGACCGCGTAGCGAGAGACGCCTTGTCGGGGTGTATCGGGCCGGGCGCTCGTCCGACCGTGGGAGCGGTGCCGAGCCGCTGCCGTTCATCGCGCGGCCGTGGCGGGGCCGGCCGGGGGAGGGCCGGTGGGCGGCGGGTGAAATCACGTTCTTGCGAGATCTTCGTGCAGGGGTGAGCGGGGGTCCGGAAAGCCTCTCAGCCGGCCCGACTCAAGGTCATGGTGCGGGATCCGGGCGTGAAGTCGCCGAAGGACTGTTGCCAGGACGCACCGGGCCAGTAGTAAGTCACACGGCCCTCGACGGGCCGGTAGTGGGCTGTGTAGAGCGTTCTCGACCCCTGCTCGTCGACGGATTGGTACAGCGGCGGCTTCAGCATCGCCGCCACGTCCACACCGGCGGCGCGAATGGCGCGCAGCCGCTCCAGCGTCCGCAAGGCCCGCTCCTGCCCGTCGGTCACCGGCAGGTGCTGGTGATTGGCGGCGCAGGCATCCGGCGCCAACGTCGGCGACATATCCGGCCCCACGAACACCGTCACCGCCTTCGTGGGGTCGACAAGGGTGAGGTTCTGTGGAACGGCGACCGGCAGGGACCGCAGCCTGCCGACCGCCTCATCGACGGTGTCGCACGTCTCCAGCAGGTAGCGCACCACGATGAGAATGGCGAAGCCGCGTCCGTAGACGGAACGTCCGCCCCAGGTGAGCGAGACCGCGAGACCGGCGTCGTTCATCCCGTCCAGCAGGCCCCACAGCATGTCCTGCATCCCGATCACGGGGCGCAGCAAGCGGGAGGAGACGATGGTTCCCTCGCACTGATCGGGCCGTAGGTCATAGTTGCGCAACAGAGAGCCGTTCTGGCCGATCTGGGCGCAGGACTGGGAGAACGGCCGCAGTGCCGCGTGGGTGAGGAAGACTTCCGCCTCGGGCCGGTCGAGTTGGCCGGCCAGGCGGTCCAGAACCGGGACCAGTTCCGGCATGTGCGCACGGAACAGCGCCCGAACACGGTCCGCGCCCTGTGGAGTCCGGCCCTCCTCGGTCAGCAGGCCCTCCATCTCCTGCCACAGGACCCGGGCGTAGGCGGCCCACCGCCCGTCGCCCCCGTCGCCGACCTCGATCGCCTGGAAGGTCTTGTGCTCTTGCCGCACGGCTGCCACTCCCCCTGTGGGAATCGGACGAGGTGAGGGCAACCTAGCCAATTGCGGGGTGAATCACCAGGTGGCCGCCATCGGCGACGGTCAGGCCCTGGATCTGGTGGAATCCGCCGAACGCGAGCGTGGCCGATTCCAAGCAGGCGACAATTTCCCGCGTTGGAGGAGCCGGGAGTTAATTAACGTGGCACTCCGCGGCCGGGTTGGACGCGCTGCCCGTCGCGCGGCTGCACCCGCTGATGCGCGACAGCAGCCACCCTGCACCTGGCCCAGACCTGCCGGCTTTTACGGAACTGGCCGCCCGCCTGCTGAAGGAAAAATACAGAAGGTCGACTGGAATACCGAGGGGAAACGCCTGCCTATTTCTTTAGATGTAGAATTGCACGGACAAACTGCTTTGGCGCGCTCTGCCCGCTGAACAACTTCTGAACTTCGGCGAGAATCGGGGTCCCCAGCCTGAGGTCGAGCGCTTGATCCCAGGACTGCGTGAAAGTCGTCGCATTCTGCACGAGATCATACTGGAATTTCGCGTATGCCGGGTCAGGAGATTTGGCCAACATCTTCTCAGCGTTGGTCGTGACTGGCACTTCGCCTTTCTTTATCAGTCCCTCGACGTAGCTGTCGCTGTAGGTAGTCTTGAGGAACGCTGCGGCGGTTTCCTCCGGTACACCGGAGGTCACGGAGATGTAATTGGTGGGGTTGCCGACGATATTGTTCGGGTCGCCCTTTCCACCCTCGACCGTGGGGAAGGGAACATAACCGAGATCATTCTTGGTGAAGTCCGGATCCTGGCCCTGCTGGACAGCGTATTCCCACGAACCCATGAGGACCATCGCCGCCTCACCCTTCGACAGCATGGTGGAGGTGCCGCCGGCGCCGTAATTGATCGAGCTGAAATTTTTTCCGAACGCTCCGCTGTCCACCAGGTCCCGAATCATCTGCGCAGCTTTGAGAACTGCGGGGTCGCTCCACAGCCACCACTGGCCGTCCTGGATATCTTGGAAGAACCAGGGCCTCGCTAGGCGTTCAACGAGGTACTCGACCCACATCAGCTCGGTCCACAAGGAGCTGGAATTACCCGCGAGCGCAATAGGCGTTATTCCCTTTCCCTTGAATACCGTCACCAAGTCCGTCAGGTTGGTGTAGCTCTTCGGTGGCTCCACAGCCGCATCAGCGAAGACCTTCTTGTTGTAGAAGAGAAAAACCGGCTGAGTGCCGCGGCAAGGCAGTCCAAGGAGCTTGTCGCCGACCTTTCCAGCTTCGAGTGCAGAAGACAGGAAGTAGATTTCCAAGAAATTGTCAAGCTCTTCCAGCTTTCCGGCCTTGTCATAATAGGCAAGGTCGCCGCCACCCCAACTGAAGAACAATCCCGGCATCTTGGAAGATCCCATGGCTCTCCGCAACTTGTCCTTGTACTTGTTTGCGGCGATCACGGACATCGATATCTTTCCATGGCCAGTAGAGTTGAACGCATCCACTGCCTCCTGTTGGACCGAGTTCGTAGGATCCTGTAGCGTCCAGAAATCCGTAGATCCAATTCCGTTGGACGCATCACTGGCGAACGAGCCGCAACCAGCCACGGAGACGCCAGTCGCGGCAGCAGCGGCGGTGAGGAACCACCTTCGGGAGCCTCTGTTCATTGAACACCTTCCGAGTCGACAGCATCCGCGTGGGGACGCACTTCACTCTGCAGGCTCTTCAGAGCCTGCAGAGCATTGCTGTGGGGGAAGGCGATGGCTCGACATGCCGGGGACTCTCGAACCGCCCACGTCATCGCAGCCGAGGCCAAGCCAGCCAACTCCAGGCTAAACATCGGCATTTAGCTGCGGCAACAGTCGGAGGGCGTCGATCGCGAAAGGTTTTCGCGATTTGACGATTTGTGGAATTGAGGCCAAAGGGTGTCTGATCCGGAGTGGGAGATCCTCCGTCCGCTGATTCCCGCGGTCGGGCCCGGTGGCCGACCGGCGATACACGCCCGGCGGGAGATCCCCAACGCGCTGGAAGGCGTGTGGGAGCGGATGTTGACGGCGTTGCGCGAGCGCGAGCGGGCGCCGTTCGGCCGTGATCCCACTCCCGGCGCCGCCATCGTGGACAGCCGGAGTGTCCGGGCCGGCGAACGCGGTGGCCTGCATGGATACGACGGCATCAAGCGTCACCTGCTCGTCGACACCTGTGGCACTGCTTTGGTGGTCGGCGTGAGCCCGATCGGCGTCGGCGGTCGCGATGGTGCCGTGGTGCAGTTCTCCCGGGCCGCTGATGCCTCTCCACGCCTTCGGCACGTGGGGGCGGACCAGCGCGCTACCGCGGCGCCGGCCTCCGCGCCTGGGGCCCGGGAAGCCACCGGCATCACCGTGGAAGTCGTGCGGCGCCGCGACGGAGGATTCCGCTCGACCTGGGCGAAAGCAGGGGCACCGCCACCGGCAGTGCCCCTCTTCGCAGTGGTCCCGCGGCGTTGGGTGGTGGAGCGGACATTCGCCTGGCTGGGACGGTGCCGCCGCCTGTCGAAGGACTACGAGTACCTGCGTGTCTGCTCGGAGAACGCCGTCTACCTCTCCATGACCATGCTCCTCGTGCGTCGCCTCGAAAGATCAGCCCACTGACAGGCTTTCCAGACGCCCTCCAGGAGGCTCCCCGCACCTGACACGGGGAGCCTCCTGGCCGGCGGAGTACCTGAGGTCAGCCCGGGAGCACCCTGACAGGAGTGGTCATGGTGCGGGTGCTGTCGACAATGCGCTCGTCTCCTTGCAGGGTCACCTGGACGGGAACGCCGCGGTCGCCCGCCGACCGGGCGACGGTGAGCGTGAGGTCACCGGGTTCGACGCGTCGGCGAAGGTCTCTCCCGGTGAAGCCGGCCATGTCCGTGTGGACCTCGAACTCGACGACACGGGTCTCACCGGCGGCGAGGTCGACGCGGGTGAAGGCGATGAGCTGGCGGACCGGGCGGGTGACCGAGGCGACCGGGTCGGTGAGGTAGAGCTGGGGGATGCAAGTGCCCGCGCGCTCACCGGTGTTGGAGACCCTGGCCCGCAACGTGATCGTCGCGTCGACGGACACTACGGCTTCATCGACGGACGCGCTCTCGATCTCGAAGGTCGTGTACGACAGGCCGTGCCCGAACGGGAACGCGGGTGTGGGGTCGATGTTGCTCACGCCGTCGCTCTTGAGGGCGAGCGGAGGTGCCAGGTAGGTGCCCGGCTGGCCCGCCTCGTCGCCCGGGATCTGGACCGGAAGGCGCCCGGAGGGGTTGATCCGGCCCGAGAGGACACCGGCGATCGCCCCCGCCCCTTCCTCGCCGGGGAAGAACGCCTGGACGGTGGCGCCCGCCCGCCGGGCGTGCCGGCCGATGGCGTACGGACGGCCCGAAAGGACGACGAGGACGACTTGGGTCGCCGCGTCGAGGACGGCCTCCACCAGTTCGTCCTGGACTCCGGGGAGTGTCAGCACGCCGACGTCGCAGCCCTCGCCGGAGGAACCGTGTCCGAACATCCCGGAGCGGTCACCGACGACGAGGACCGTCACGTCGGCCGCGGCGGCGGCAGCCACCGCGGCGGCGATGCCGCTGCGGTCGTCCCCGATGACCTGGCAACCGGTCTCGTGGCGGACCTCGGCGTCGGGGAACTCGCGCCGGAAGGCGTCGAGCACCGTGGGCGCCTCGACGCCCAGGGGGGTGTCGGGGTGGTGGGGCAGTACGTGGTTGGGGAACGAGTAGCAGCCGAACAGGCACCGGACGTCGTCGGCCGCGGGACCGATGACGGCGACGGAGCGTGCTCCGGCGAGCGGCAGGAGGTCCGAGGAGTTGTCGAGCAGGACGACGGACTCCTCGGCCAACTCCCGGGCGATGGAGCGGTTTCGGACCGAGTCGAAGTCCGCGGGAGCGGTGTACTGCCCGGGCTTCCAGTCGGGATCGAGCAGGCCGAGTTCGGCCTTCTGGGTCAGGACCCGCAGTACGGCGCGGTCGATGAGATCCGCCGATATGCCGTCGTCCAGGAGCGGCTCGCCGTATGCGGTGGTGTGGGGCAGTTCGACGTCGATCCCGGCCCGGAGCGCGGCACGTGCCGCGCCCGGGATGTCGGCCGCCACGTGGTGCAGGGAGGCGAGGAACGCGATCGCCCAGTAGTCGGACACCACCGTGCCCTCGAATCCCCAGCTCTCGCGCAGCAGCCGGGTCAGGAGTTCCTCGCTGGCGCCGCAGGGCACGCCGTCTATGTCGTTGTAGGCGTTCATGACCGAGCCGACCCGGCCCTTCACCACGGCCTTCTCGAACGGCACGAGGATCAGGTCGGCGAGTTCGCGGGGGCCGACGGCGGCGGGGGCGTGGTTGCGGGCAGCCCTCGATGCGGAGTAGCCGGCGAAGTGCTTCAGCGTGGCGACGACGCCGGCCGACTGCAGCCCCTGCACGTAGGACAGGCCGAGTTCCGAAACGAGGTAGGGGTCCTCTCCGAGGGTCTCCTCCACTCGGCCCCAGCGGTAGTCGCGTACGACGTCCACGACGGGTGACAGTCCCTGGTGGATACCGACGGCCGCCATGTCCTCGCCGATGGCCGCGGCCATACGGTGGACGAGGGCGGGGTTGAAGGTGGCCGCCCAGGCGAGCGGTGTGGGGTAGACCGTGGCCTGCCAGGCGGTGAAACCGGTGAGGCACTCCTCGTGGGCGATGGCCGGGATGCCGAAGCGGTTCGCCGCCGTCACCCGCTCCTGGAACTCCGCGAGGCGCTTGCGGCCCGCCTCCGGGTCGACCGGCGCCGTACCGAACACCCGGGTCAGCTGACCGAGACCGTCGACGATCGCTTCTTCGAAGCTCTCGGCGCCGCGGAAGGTGTCCTGCATCGGGGCCACGTCGCCGGACTCGTCGTGGCCGGGCCATGTGCTGCCGAGCTGGGCGACCTTCTCGGCCCTGGTCATGGTGTCGAGGAGGGCCCTCGCGCGAACGGACGCCGGCAGGGCGGGATCGTTCCACAGCCCGGTCGTCGGGCGCTCGTCGCTGATCGTCAAGGTCTCATCCGTTCTGTTGCGGGGGTGCGCGAGAGCGCGCGAGTGGTCCAAGGGGTCGAGGAGGCACCGCCGACCGGCACGGGAGTGGGCCCGGACGCCGGTCCGGCGGTCATGGGGAGGCAGACACGCCGGACTGCGTCACACGGGGGAGTCGGCGCCTTTCGGCGTCCGGGCCCCGAACGGGGTGGCGTCCCGCTGGATTCGCCGGAGCGGGACTCGGCACCGTTACTTGCCGCCTGCTCCCATCAGACCCGCGACGAGGGCGCGGCGGGCGAAGAGGTAGACGACGAGGATGGGGACGGCGGACATCAGCACCGCGGCCAGCAGGGCCGGCACGTTCGCCGCGTACTGGGAGACGAAGTTGTACAGGCCCAGCGTCACCAGCTTCTTGTCGTTCGACTGGGTCATGATCAGCGGGAACAGGAAGCCGTTCCACGCCTGCAGGGCCGTGAAGACGCACGTGGTCGCGATGGCCGACTTCGACATCGGGACGACCAGCGTCAGCAGCGTCCGTGCCGGGCTCGCGCCGTCCAGTGCCATGGCCTCGTACAGCTCGTTGGAGATGTCCCGCATCCCGCCGCTGAGGACCAGCACGCTCACCGGCAGCGCGAACGCGGCGGTGGGCAGGATGATGCCCCACAGGGTGTCGTAGAGGCCGAGGTTGTTGATGATCAGGAACAGCGGGATGATCACCGCCTGGGAGGGGATCGCCAGGCCCAGGAGGAACAGGCGGAACACGCCCTTGGTCAGCCAGCCCCGCCCGCGCACCACGGCGTAGCTGATCGGGACCGCGAGCGCGAGCACGATGGCTACCGTGGCTACCGCGACGACGACGGTGTTCCAGATGTACTGCAGGAAGCCGCTGTCCACGACCGTGCGGAAGTTGTCCAGGGTCACGGTGTCGGGGATCGAGACGGGACCCTTGTCGGTGTACTTCGTCTGCGGCTGCACCGCCGTGTTCACCAGCGCGTACAGGGGGACGCCGATGATCACCAGCCAGACGAGGGCGGCGGCGCCGGCGAGGTAGTTCGGGCGCGTCCTCACAGCCCCTCCATCGTGCTCGTCATCTTGTCGTACCCGCTGAGCTTCGTGAGGATGACGGAGGCGGCGGTGGCGAGCAGCAGCAGGAAGCTGGCGATGGCGCTCGCGTAGCCGTAGTCGTATGTCCGGAAGGCCGTCTGGTACATGGAGAACGGCAGGATCGCCGTGTCGGTGCCGGGGCCGCCGTTGGTCAGCAGCAGGACGATATCGAAGGCCGTGAGGCCGCCGACGACCATGAAGATGGTCGAGGTGATCATCGTGTTGCGCAGTTGCGGCAGTGTGATGTGGACGAACTGCCTGACCCGCCCCGCGCCGTCGATCGAGGCCGCCTGGTAGAGCGTGTGCGGAATGGACCGGGCGGCGCCCTGGTAGAGCAGGCTGTGGAAGGGGACGAACTGCCAGGTGGTCACGAGGACCAGGCAGGCGATCGCGCCCTGTTGGGTGCCCATCGGATTACTTCCGAACAGCCATTCGAACTTGGCGGGCAGGCCGAAGTTCGGGTCCAGGAGCTGGCGCCACATGATGGCCGTGGCCGCCGTGGACAGCAGCAGCGGCAGGAAGAACACCGCCGACAGGATCGCCCGGTTGCGCTGGTGGCCGGCCGCCCAGACACCCAGCAGGATGCTGACCGGCGCCTGTACCACGATGTTCCCGATCAGCAGGAGCCCCGTGACCGTGGTGGACTGCCAGACCTGGCTGTCACCGAAGAACCGCGACCAGTTCGCCGTGCCGGTGAACTGCGGTGGGTTCAGGCCGTCCCAGTGCGTGAAGGAGAGGTAGAGCACGCCCACCATCGGGGCGACGGCGAAGACGAGGAAGAACAGCAGCCCGGGAAGCGCCCAGGCCACGCCGGGCCGCTCCAGGGTGGGCGGAGCGGCCCGGTCACGCACCCGCTGCTTGCGCAGGGTCCGTGAAGTCGTTGCGGAGACCACGTGGACGCGCCTTCCTACTTCTTGATCGCCAGAACCGCGCTGACGAACTGCTCCGGCGAGCTCTGCCCATTGAACAGTTTCTGGATCTCGGTCAGCAGCGGCGTGCCGAGGGTGAGGCCGAGCGCCTGGTCCCAGGACTGGGTGAAGGAGGGTGCCTTCTGCACCAGGTCGTACTGGAACTTGGCGTACGCCGGGTCGGCCGCCTTGGTGAGGTACTGCGCGGCGTTGGAGGTGACCGGCACCTCACCCTTCTCGACCAGGCCCTGCACATAGCTGTCGCTGTACGTGGTCTTCAGGAACTCCGTCGCGGTCTGCTTGGCGGCGGAGGTGGTCACCGAGAGGTAGTTCGTGGGGTTGCCAACCACGTTGCCGGCATCACCCTTACCCCCCTCCACAGAGGGGAAGGCCACGTATCCCAGGCCGTTCTTCGCGAAGTCGGGGGCCTCGGCCAACTGGGTCGCGTACTCCCACGAGCCCATCAGCACCATCGCCGCCTTGCCCTTGTTGAGCAGCGTGGAGGTGCCGCCGGCGCCGTAGTTGACCGACCCGAACTTCTTGCCGAACGCGCCGCCGTCCACCAGCTCCTTGATCATCTGCGCGGTCTTGAGGATGGCGGGGTCCTTCCACTGCGACCAGTCGCCGCCCTGAATCTTGTCGAACAGCTTCGGCCCCGCGAGGCGGTCGACGAGGTACTCGACCCACATCAGCTCGGTCCACGAGGAGCTGGCGTTGCCGGCGAGCGCGAAGGGCGTGATGCCCTTGCCCTTGAAGACCTTGACCAGGTTCTGCAGCTCGGCGTAGGTCGTCGGCGGCTGAACGCCGGCGTCGGAGAAGACCTTCTTGTTGTAGAAGAGGAACACCGGCTGGGTGCCCCGGCAGGGGATGCCGACCAGCTTGCCGCCGACCTTGCCCGCGGCCAGCGCGGAGGGCAGGAAGTGCGACTCCAGGGCCGTGTCCAGCGTGACCAGCTTGCCGGCCGTGACGTAGTCGTTCAGGCTGCCGCCGCCCCAGCTGAAGAACACGCCGGGCATCTTGGCGGAGCCCATCGCGGTCCGCAGCTTGTCCTTGTACCCGTCGGTGGCGATCACGGTCATGCTGACCTTGCCCTTGCCGGCGGAGTTGAACGTGTCCACCGCGGCCTTCTGGACCGAGTTGGTCGGGTCCTGCAGCGTCCAGAAGTCGACGTTGCCCGTGGGCGAGGACGTGGAGCTGCCGGACGAACCACAGCCGGCCACGGTGACGCTGAGCGTGGTCGCCGCCGTAGCGGTGAGGAACCATCTCCGGGACACACTGTTCATCGTTGAACACCTTTCGAGTCGGCAGGATCCCTCCGCGGGTGCACTGCACCCGGCAGGCCGTCCCGGGCCTGCCCGCACTGAGGGATCTGGGTCGATGGCCAAGACCGTCAGGCGCTGTTGCGCAAGTGTTGCGGTTCCGTTGCTCCTGCGGTTGAGCTGGCGTCGGTCACGTTAAGCGGCGGAATTCGGCCGCGGCAATATCGGAGCGAAATCACTTCCGAAAGACTTTCGCAGTCCGAGGGCTTGCGGAACCGGCTCGGCTTCGTCCCTATTTCCCGGTTTCGGGCGGCGCCGTGGACACGCGCACGACCAGTTCGGTCGCGAGTTCCCTGCGCGTCGTGGCGGGAGGCCGGCCCTCGGCGAGGTTCAGCAGGACACGCGTGGCCTCCTGGCCCAGTTCCCTGAACGGCTGCCTCACCGCACTCAGCGGCGGCGAGGCCATGGCGGCCACGAGGGTGTCGTCGAACGACATCACCGACAGTTGGCGCGGTACGGCGATGCCCAGTTGCCGGGCGGCCTCCAGGGCGCCGAGCGCCTGGACGTCACTGGCGGCGAAGAGAGCGGTCGGTCTCTCGTCCCGCTCCAGCACACTGCGGGCGGCGCGCAGTGCCTCGCCGTAGTCGAAGTCCGTCGAGCGCACGAGCGTGGCGTCGTAAGGGATCCCGGCCTCCGTCAGGGCGGCCCGGTAGCCGTGCAGGCGCGCGGACCCGGCCAGGGAGTGCGACCGGCCGGCCAGCATGCCGATGCGGCGGTGCCCGAGGTCGATCAGGTGCTGGACGGCGGTCGTCGCGCCGTGCCAGTTCGCCACCCCGACACTGGGGATGTCCCCGGACGGCGCGTTCAGGGGATCGACGAGCACCACCGGAATCCGCTGCTCCAGGATCCGGCGCTCGTCCCGCTCGACGAGAGTGGAGATGACGATGACGACCCCGAGGGCGTCCAGCTTCTGACACTCCTCCAGCCACTGTGCGATGGAGCGCCGACCCGTCGTGCCGACGGTCGTGTGGACACCGATCTCGGCCGCCGACTCCACGATGCCGCGGACCACTTCCAGGGTGTACGGTCCCGCCAGGTCCCGGAACACCGCGAGGATCTGCCGTCGCCGACGGGCTTCGGTCTCCCACGTACGGACAAAGCCCCGTTCGGTCAGCAGCGCCTCGATGCGGGCGCGTGTCACCTCGGACACGTCACGCCGCCTGTGGACGACCTTGGAAACGGTCGCCGGCGAGACGCCGACCTCTTCGGCTATCGAGGCGAGAAGCCCGTACTGGGCGTTCCGGCGCGAACTGGTTGGGCCCGTCACTGCGGTGTGGACCTCCCCTGCGCGTCCGTTGGCCTGTTCTGAGCGCGTGCTGAGTGAACGTACACGCCGGTTCGATCACGGCAGGCCGAGAAGGAGTGCCGAAAGCCGCGCACACCTGCGGAAACGCGGGAACTCAAGGGCTGCGAAAGTCTTTCGCAACCCGATCGGCCGCCTCTTGTAGGCTCCCCCGCAGCCTGTTCGAGCCGCTCAGGCACGTCACGTCCGGGAGGCCGGGAATGCCGGTGCACAGCATCTACGACACACAGCCCGCCGACCGCTGGGAGGACGCTTTCCTCTCCGGCAACGGCGAGTACGGAATCATGGTGTTCGGGCATCCCCACCGGGAGCGGATCGTTCACAACCACCACCGCTACGTGCTGCCCAACGAGTCCCTCGGGATGCGGCCGCCGGCTGTCGCCGACCGTCTCGAACGGGTCCGCGACCTGGCCCTCGCCGGGGAACGGGAGCAGGCACAGCGCGAGTTCTCCGACGGCAGGGGGATGGCCTGGACGCAGTCCTTCCATCCGGGACACCTGCTTCATGTGGACACGACGGCCGGGGACGGCCCGGTCGAGGACTACCGCCGGGTGACCGACTTCGCCACGGGCGAGGTGCGGGTCACCTGGTCCGACGGGGAACGGGAGTGGGTCCGGCGTGCGTTCGTGTCGCGCACCGACGCCGTCGCGGTCGTCGAGATCACCGGTCCACGGCTCGACCTGGCCATACGGCTGTCCGGAGAGCTGGCCGGCCGCCCCGCCGAGGTCACTTTCACGACGTCCGCCGAGGTCACCGGGGACGGCGAGGCGTCACTCGCCGTCGTGGGCGAGTATCCGCCCGGTCCTGGCGCGGCGGGATTCACCGGCGTGACCCGGGCCGTCGTCACGGGCGGCCGGGTCGCGGCGGAAGGGGATACGGTCCGCGCCGAAGGAGCAACGCGCGTCGTCCTGCTGACCCGGATGGACCGGTCGGCGCCTCTCCCCCGCATCGACGCGCTACGCGCGGTCCTGACCGAACTGCCCGCCGACTACGACGAGTTGCTCTCCCGGCATGCGCCCGTCCACGGCGAACTCTACGGCCGCGCCGAACTCGACCTGGGGGTGTCCGACAGCGACCGCGGCCTCCCCGTGGGCGAGCTGACTGCCCGTGCCGACACCAAGACGCTGGACGGCGCGCTGATCGAGGCGCTGTTCCACTCCGGCCGCTACCTGCTGCTCAGCTCCAGCGGAGTACTGCCGCCCCGGCTGACCGGCCTGTGGCTGGGCGAATGGGGCGCCGCCTGGTCCGGCGACTACACCACCGACGCCAACATCAACCTCCAGATGGCCGGGGCGGTCCTCACCGGCATGCCCGAACTCATCGCGCCGTACGCCGACTTGATCGACGGGCAGATCGACGACTGGCGCACCAACGCCCGCACGATCTACGGCACCCGCGGGATCCTGGCCCCCAGCCGGACGGACGGCGAACACGGGCTGCTCTTCCACCTGAACGACGACTGGCCCTGGACCATGTGGCTGGCGGGCGCGGACTGGCTGCTGTTCCCGCTGTACGAGTACTGGCAGGCCACCGGCGACGACGACTTCCTCGCCCGCACCCTCGCCCCGTGGCTCGTCGAGGCCGCCGTCTTCTTCGAGGACTTCCTCACCCGCGAGGACGAGGACGGACACGTCGTCCTGGTCCCCTCATACTCCCCCGAGGTCGGCCCCCGCGACGGTCTGGGCATGTCCGGGGTGAACGCCACCATGGACCTGGCCTCGGCCCGGCACGCGCTCGCCACCGCCGCCGAGGTCTGCACCCGCCTCCGCATCGAGCAGGCCGCGGTCGGCCGCTGGCGCGCGCTGTCGGAGCG
>NZ_JAWOAI010000015.1:0-44737 GCF_033194735.1 Streptomyces sp. W16 | reverse complement strand
GACGAGGGCGCCCCCGGCGTCGTCTCCCGCGCGGTGGACGCCCTGTTGGGCGTGGCCCTCTAACAACAGCGGACAGCACAGGGGCGGTTCCTCCTCGCGGGAGGAACCGCCCCTGTTTCACGCCCGGTCGACCGACGGAACCCTGTCGACCGACGGACTCACTCCTCGGAGGAATCCTCGTCGTCGGCCTCGGCGTCGGGCCCGGTCTCGGGTTCCGTCTCCGGCTTCGGAGGCCTCGTCGGCTTCGCACGGCCGCCGCCGGGGTTGTCCCGGAGATACGACGCGCTGTCGCTGCCGTCCGCCGTGGCGTGCCCACCGGGCGACGGGCTGCCCCCGCCGTCCCGCCTTCGCAGGTAGCGCTCAAACTCGCGGGCGATCGCCTCGCCCGACGCCTCCGGCAGCTCCGCGGTGTCCCGGGCCTCCTCCAGCGTCTGCACGTACTCGGCGACCTCGCTGTCCTCGGCGGCCAGTTGATCCACGCCGACCTGCCAGGCGCGCGCGTCCTCGGGCAGCTCGCCCAGTGGGATGCGCACGTCGATCAGGTCCTCCAGGCGGTTCAGCAGCGCCAGGGTGGCCTTCGGGTTGGGCGGCTGGGACACGTAGTGCGGCACCGCCGCCCACAGCGACACCGCCGGGACGCCCGCGTGCGTGCACGCCTCCTGGAGGATGCCGACGATCCCGGTGGGACCCTCGTACTTGGTCTCCTCCAGGTCCATCCGCTGCGCCAGGTCGGAGTCGGACGTGGTCCCGCTGATCGGTACCGGACGTGTGTGCGGGGTGTCACCGAGCAGCGCGCCCAGGATCACCACCAGCTCCACGCCCAGCTCGTGCGCGAAGCCCAGCAGCTCGTTGCAGAACGAGCGCCAGCGCATCGACGGTTCGATACCTCGGACGAGTACGAGGTCACGCGGCTTCTCGCCACCGACCCGGACCACCGAGAGACGGGTCGTGGGCCAGGTGATCTTCCGCACCCCGGCATCCATCCACACCGTGGGCCGGTTCACCTGGAAGTCGTAGTAGTCCTCGGCGTCGAGCGCTGCGAAGACCTCGCCCTTCCACTCCTTGTCGAGATGCGCGACCGCGGTGGAGGCGGCGTCGCCGGCGTCGTTCCAGCCCTCGAACGCGGCCACCATCACTGGGTCGATCAGCTCGGGAACCCCCTCCAGCTCGATCACCCAGCGCCTCCTTCCGATCTGCCCTCGCGTACGCCCCAACCTTACGGCGTCCGACGGGGGCGCCCGCAGCCCCCTTGCACAGGGGAGTGACCCCATGCCTGCCCCGTCCGAGCCGGTCGAACACACAAGATCGCCACCCGGTGCGGACGCGGACCGGCCGGTCACTCCTCCGATGGATCAACCGGCCCCCGCTCGATCACCGGCTCGTTCACAGGGTCGAACGCAGCCACTGCTCCACGCTCGCGATGTGCACCGTCGCCCACGACCGCGCAGCCTCCGCGTCCCGGTCGCGCAGCGCGCCCAGGATCGCCCGGTGCTCGTGCAGGGTCCGGCTGACCGCGTCCTCCTGGGTCAGCCCGCGCCAGATCCTGGCCCGCGTGGTGGGGCCGGACAGACCGTCAAGGAGCGAGCAGAGCACCGAGTTGCCGGAACTCTGCACGATGCCCCGGTGGAACTCCAGGTCGCAGGCGACCAGTTCCTCCACCGAGGGGGCGCCGCCCAGCGCGTCCAACTGGAGGGTGAGCGCGTCGAGTTGCTGCTCGCTGATCCGCAGGGCCGCCATCCCGGTGGCCGCGGGCTCCAGAATGCGCCGCACCGCCAGGAATTCGAGGACCGTGTCGTCGCGGTGGAAGTCCACGACGAAACTCAGTGCCTCCAGCAGGAGTTGAGGATCCAGACTTGTGACGTACGTGCCGTCGCCCTGCCGCACGTCCAGGATGCGGATCAGCGACAGAGCACGCACGGCCTCCCGCAGGGAGTTGCGGGACAGGCCGAGTTCGGCGGCGAGTTCGCTCTCCTTGGGCAGCCGGTCCCCGGGACGCAGCGCGCCGGAGACGATCATTCCCTTGATTTTCTCGATCGCCTCATCGGTGACTGCCATGGCCGGCCTCCCTGTAACTCAGACATCCGATGTATCAGCGACATTATGGGGGTTCAGCAGGCTGAACGGGAGGGAAATCCACAGCTCAGGCAAGTGATTCGAGCTCCGCGATCACGGCTTCCTCGTCCAGCGTGCCCAGTGTCCGGTTCCGCATCAGCACCCGGCCGTCCACCACCGTGTCCCTTACGTCCGCCGAGTGCGCCGCGTAGGCGAGCGTCGACCACGGGTCGTGCAGGGGCCGCAGATGCGGTGCGCCCAGGTCGAGGACGATCAGGTCGGCCCGCTTGCCGGCCTCAAGCGAACCGAGGTGCTCCCCGAGCCCCAGCGCCCGCGCACCCTCGATCGTCGCCATCCGTACGGCCTGCTCGGCACCGACCGCCGTCGGGTCACCGCCCGCCTTGTGCACCAGCGCCGCCTGTCGTACGGCGCCCAGCACGTCGAGCGTGTTGGAGCTGACGGCCCCGTCCGTGCCGAGCCCGACGGTGACACCCGCGCTGAGCAGCCGCGGCACCGGCGCGATCCCGCAGCCCAACTTCAGGTTGGACACCGGACAGTGGGCGACCGACGTGCCCGTGCGGGCCAGCGCCGCGATCTCCGGGCCGGTCAGGTCCACGGCGTGCGCGAGCAGCAGATCGGGACCGAGCAGCCCCAGCGAGTCGAGCAACTCCACAGGGCGTTTGCCGTACTTGACCTCGACGGTGGCGGCCTCGGTGGCGTTCTCCGCCGCGTGGATGTGCAGCAGCGCCCCGAACTCCCGCGCCAGGGCGGCGATTTCGACGAGCTGGTCGGGCGCGAGGGTGTAGGTCGAGTGCGCGAACAGGATCGGGCGCAGACCGGGGCGGGCCTCGCCGCGCGCCGCCAAGTCCCGCCGCGCCCAGTCGAGTCGGTCCTCGTACGCGATGCCGTCCGGCGGCTCCGGTACGTCCATGAAGGTCGGCCCGGTGTGCAGCCGCCAGCCCGCCTCACGGGCCGCCTGCTCGGCCGCCTCGTGGAACCAGTACATGTCGAGCGCCGAGGTCACCCCGGCCCGTACGCTCTCGGCCACCGCGAGCCGCACCGCCGCCGCCACGTTCTTCGGCGCCAGCAGCTCGGCCTCCCACTTCAACACCCGCTCCAGGAAGCCCTGGAGAGTGACGTCGTCGGCGCGACCGCGCAGCAGCGTCATCGCGAGATGCGTGTGCGTGTTGATCAGCCCGGGCAGGAGGAGACAGCCCTCGGCGTCAATCGACTCGGCGGCCGTGAACCGTGCTTTCAGCTCGGCAGCGGGTCCTACGGCGACGATCTCGCCCTCATGGACGGCAACTGCCCCGTCCCGTACGACAGTTCCGGCCTCGTCGACGGTCAGGACGTCACCGCCGTGCACCAACAGGTCGATGCTCACGCCTCGTTCCCCTCCGCCAGCAGCCGCAGTGCCTCCAGCGAGACCACCGCGCCGCGCTCGACACCGGCCGCGACGACCTCCCGGTGCGGGTCGTACCCGCCGGTGGTCTCCGCGTCGACGAGTTCATCGGCGTTGGCGCCATCGACAACGAGCACCCCACCCGCGACCAACCCTCGCAGCGAGGCCGTCACCAGCAGCGCCGACAGCTCCATCTCGATCGCCGCGAGCCCGGCGCCGTCGTAGGAGAAGAGGGGGAGGAGACCGGGCTGGAAGGCCGCCCGGGTCCACACGATGCCCCGGTGGTGCGGGGCGCCGGTCTCGCGGGCCGCGCGCTGGAGGGCGAGGACGGCTTCGGGGGAGGAGACGGCCGGGTACTCCGGCGGGAGGAGTTGCTGCGTGACACCGTCGTCGCGTACGGCCGCCTCGGCGATCACGAGGTCGCCGTCGCCGATGCCGGGCTTCATCGCGCCCGCCGTGCCGAAGCGCAGGAAGGTGCGGACCCCCGCGTCCGCCAGTTCCTGGAACAGCAGGATCGCGCCCGGTCCGCCCACCCCGTGCGAGGCGACGGTGACCGGCAGGCCCTTCCAACTCCCGCTGAACACACGGTATTCGCGGTGGTACGACACCTCCTCGGCGCCGTCCAGCAGCGCGGCGACGGCGGCGGCGCGCGCCGGGTCGCCGACGACGACCGCGTGCGCCGGAAGTCCGGTGCGCGGTATGCGGGTGATGGGCAGCAGGTCCTGCGTCATGTGGTGGCTCCGGAAGGGGAGTTGGCGGTACGGCGACGGCGGCGGGCCGTCGAGAGGAAGAGGGCGACGAGCGTCACGACGTACGGCGCGGCGTCGGTGGCCTGTTGGGGCAGGCCGACGCCCTGGAGGCGGAAGCCGGCGGCCTCGGCGAGACCGAAGAGCAGCGCGGCGAGCAGTACGCCGACGGGTGCCGCGCGGCCGAGCATCACCGCGACGACGGCGATCCAGCCCCGGCCCGCCGTCATGTTCTCGGAGAACAACGTGACGTTGCCGAGCGCGAGTTGGGCCCCCGCGAGCCCGCACAGGACGCCGGAGATCAGCACCGCCGCGTACTTGTACTTCGTCGGGCTCACCCCGAGCGTCGCCGCCGCGTCCGGCGCCTCGCCCACTCCTCGCAGCCTCAGCCCCCACACACTCCGGGACAGCATCACCGCGGCCACCGCGACCGCGACGAACGCCAGATACGCGAGCGGGGTGAAGCCACCGATCAACGGCAGCCCGGCGAGTGACGGATCGTCGAAAGTGCCCTGCACACCGAAGACCGTACGCAGGAGGAAGCTGGTCAGGCCAACTGCCAGGAGATTCATGGCGATTCCGAGAACCACTGCGTCACCGCGCAGAGTTACCGCGCCGACGGCCAGGATGAGGGAGTAGGCGGCTGCGGCGAGGGCGGCGGCGAGCACGCCGAGCCAGGCGCTTCCGGTGAACCAACTCGTGGCCACCGACGTGAAGCAGCCCATCAGCATCATGCCTTCGAGGCCGATGTTGAAGACCCCTGCCCGCTCGCACAGGGCACCGCCGAGTGCGGCCAGCAGGATCGGGGTCAGCGCGCGCAGCGCCGACATCAGCAGATCGGAGTCGAGGAACATCAGACGGCCTCGCTTTCCTGAGTACGCCTGGTGAACCACTTCGTCGGGAAGCGGAGTCGGGCCGCGAGGAACACGATCACGATGGCCTGGAGCACCTGCGTCAGCTCGCGCGGCACCTCGGTCGTCCGCTCCATCGCCAGGCCGCCGACGGCGAGGACGGCGAAGAAGAAGGAGGCGATGACTGTGCCGAGCGGCGCGGCGGCTGCCAACAGCGCCGCCGTCAGGCCCGTCCAGGTGTAGCCGGGTGCGGTGAGCGAGCCGTCGACGAAGCGGTACGGGAAGCTCAACACCCCTATGGCGCCCACGAGTCCGGCCAGCGCGCCGGACACGGACATCAACTTGAGGGTCAGGCCCCGGCGTTCGACACCCGCGTAGGCGGCGAAACGGGAGTTGAGGCCCGTCATGCGGATCTCGTAGCCGAAGGCCGTGCGCTTGTCGGTGAACCAGTACGCGGCTGCCGCGAGGACGACGAGGAGGAGCCCGATGGTGACCGTCGAGTCGCCGAACGCGGGCAGCGCCACGCCGTCCGGCATCGCCCGGGTCTGGGGGAGGCTGGAGCCGGGTTCCTTGAGCGGGTAGCGCGCCAGGTAGGAGGCGAGGGACACCGCCGGGTAGCTCAGCAGCAGGCTGCTGACCAGGAGCGGGACGCCGAGGCGGTTCTCGCACAGGGCGGCCAGTGCGGCGTACGCGGCGCCCGCCGCCATGCCCGCGAGCAGCGCCAGTACGACGGTGAGCGGTGCGGGCAGCGGGGAGTAGAGGCCGGTCACGGCCGCCGTGGTGCCGCCGAGGACCATCTGTCCGTCGCCGCCGAGATTGATCAGCCCGGCCCGCAGCGGGATCGCCAGCGCGAGCGCCATGCCGAGCACGCTGGTGCCGGTGCTCAGCGTGGAGCCGATGCCGTCGGCGCCGAGCGAGCCGGTGAGGACGGCGCTGTAGGCGGTGAACGGGTCCGCGCCGGTGCCGACGAGGAACAGTGCGCCGATGACCAGGCCCGCGAGCACGGAGAAGGTGATGGGGGAGCGCAGAGCTCCGGATATTCGGGTGAGTGTCATGTCAGTCGACGGCCTCCGTCGGCGCTACGGCCCCGCCCGCCATGGCGAGCCCCAGCGCCCGTTCGTCGGCCTCGTCCTTCGGGTACGTCGCCGTGACCCGGCCCTCGTACATCACGAGGACCCGGTCCGCGAGGCCCCGGATCTCGCTCAGTTCGGCGGAGACGAGGAGGACGGCGTGACCGGCGTCGCGGTAGGCGACGATCTGGTCGTGGATGTTCTGGATGGCGCCGATGTCGACCCCGCGCGTGGGCTGCTCGACGAGCAACAGCGGTGCCTCATGGGCGAGTTCGCGGCCGATCAGCAGCTTCTGCAGATTCCCGCCGGACAGTGCGGCGGCGGGCACCTCGGGGGTGGCCGCCTTGATGCCGAAGCGCTCGATGAGCCGCCGGGCGTGGGCGCGTACGGACGCGGGCGGCAGAAGTCCCTTGGTGGAGAGGGACGTTCGGTGGTGGCCCATCGCGAGGTTGTCCGCGACGGAGGCCGCCGGTGCCGTACCGACCGCGTGCCGGTCCTCCGGGACGTAGGCGAGGCCCTGCGCCCGGCGCTCGGTGGCCGAGGCGTGGGTGATGTCCCGCCCCTTGAGACTCACCTGTCCGGATGCGACCGGCCGTAGTCCTGCCAGTGCCTCGATCAGCTCGCTCTGGCCGTTGCCCGCGACGCCCGCGATCCCGACGATCTCCCCGGCGTGGACAGTGAGTCCCACATCGTGGACGGAGTCCGTGGTGAGGTCTCTCACGTCCAGGACCACGTCACCGGGTGTCCCCGCTGCGTGGACGCGGTCCAGGTCGACCGCGCGGCCGGTCATCGCGGCGGCGATCTCGTCGGCGGAGGTCTCGGCGGTGACCAGCCGGGCGACCACCCGGCCGTCCCGCAGCACGGTCACGTTGTCGCTGCCTTCGAGGACCTCGCGCAGTTTGTGCGTGACAAGGATCACCGTACGACCCTGCGTGGCCAGCGACTTGAGGACCGCGAACAGGGCGTCCGCCTCGGAGGGCGTGAGCACGGCGGTCGGCTCGTCGAGGATCAGGGTGCGGGCGCCGCGGTGCAGCAGCTTCAGGATCTCCACGCGCTGGCGCAGCCCGACCGGCAGGTCGCCGACCCTGGCGTCCGGATCGACGGCGAGCCCGTGCTCCTCGGCCAGCTCCCGCACCCGGCGGCGGGCCGCGACCCGGTCCACCAGGCCGAAGCGGCGCGGTTCGGCGGCGTAGACGACGTTCTCGGCGACCGTCAGCGAGTCGAAGAGCTTGAAGCTCTGGTGGACCATGCCGAGCCCGGCGGCCATGGCGGCGCTCGGGTCGCCGAAGGTCACCTCGCGGCCGTCGATCCGGATGGAGCCCGCGTCGGCGCGCTCCATGCCGTAGAGGATCGACATGAGGGTGGACTTGCCGGCGCCGTTCTCGCCCATCAGGGCGTGGATCTCGCCCCGCCCGACGGTCAGGTCGACGGAGTCGTTGGCGAGCGTGCCGGGGAACCGCTTGGTGATTCCCCGGAGCTCGACCGCTGGGTCAACTGGCGGCGGGGTCATCGACCTTGAGCTCTCCGGAGACGATCTGGTCGCGCAGCGCCTTGACCTTCGCGAGGACGTCCTTGTGCTGGGCGATCACGCACTTCGACGAGTCGACGCCCGCCTCAAGGCCGGTGAGGCTGATGCCGCCCTCCTTGAGGCCGTACGACACCGAGGTGCCCGTCTTGCCCGCGAGGACCTGCTCGACGCCCTTCTCCACGGCGACGTCCGTCTTCTTGATCACGTTGTCGACGACCGTGCCGGGGGAGGAGACGCACTGGTTGACGTCGACGCCGTACGCGAACGCGCCCTTGGCCTTCGCGGCCTCGAAGACGCCGTAGTTGCCGGCCGCCGCTGCCGCCATGATCTGGTCGGTGCCCTTGGAGAGCAGGGAGTTGGCCTGCTCCTTGGCGCGGGCCGAGTCGTCGAACGGGGACTGGCCGCCGACGAAGCGCGTCGACGCGGACGTCTTGGCGGCGACCTTCTTGGCACCGGCCGCGAACGGGTC
Organism: Streptomyces sp. W16; assembly: GCF_033194735.1. NCBI lineage: Bacteria > Bacillati > Actinomycetota > Actinomycetes > Kitasatosporales > Streptomycetaceae > Streptomyces > Streptomyces sp. W16. The sequence continues at coordinate 36,619 of NZ_JAWOAI010000015.1, read as the reverse complement.
GCTGTAGCGCCGGAATTGGGGAGTGTCGAGCACGTCCACCGCGCCGACCTTGCCGCTCTTGCTGAGCAACCCGGCCTCGGCGCCCGCGAGATAGACACCCTCGTGCTCACGGAACACGGCGCAGGTGACGTTCTGATACGTCTTGGTCGTGCACGCGTCGATCATCAGGAACTGCTGCTTGGGGTGCGCCTTGGCTTGCTGCGCGACGATGTCGGCGAACTCGAAGCCGACCAGCACGATCACGTTCGGGCTCGCGTCCACGGCGGCCTGCACGTTCTGCTGCTGGGACGCGGTGTCCGTCGACTCGTAGACCTTCTCCGTGCCGTCGTGCGTCTTCGCCGCGGCCTTCACGCCGGTGACGGCGAGCTTCAGGAACTCGTTCTGCCCGACCGCGTCCGGCGTGACCAGCGTGAACGACTTCCCGCTGCTGCCGCTCGCACTGTCCGAGGCATCGCTCTTCGCGGCGGCGTTGCAGGCGGTGGCAGCGGTGACCATGAGCGTGGTGGCGGCGACGAGCTGCAGGGTGCGACGTGATCTGCGGAGCATGGGGACCTTCCGGGGTACGGCAAGGCGCGCTCCGGCGGGAGCGCGTGCGACCAGATGGTGAGACGGGAGGAGACGAGGGGTGGACGCGAGAGGGACAGGTCAGCGTCGACAGCAGTCGCTCGCGCAGCGGCCGTGATCGAGGAAACGGCGCATCGTCAACAGCACACGTCCTCCTTCGTCTCGGCCTTCGGGCTGCGGGTGCTGGACTTTAACATTCGTTTTGAGACACCTGCTCGACTGTCTCGAACTGTGGTTCTTCGAGGTCATGTACGGTGTCCGACACCATCGGAACAGCAGGAGTGTCCCGTTATGTCCCAGGAATTGCGCGCGGTCGACTGGACCGGCGGCGGCCTCGCGCTCATCGACCAGACCCTGCTCCCGCAGCGCCACGAGACGATGGCTGTCCACGATGTGGACACTCTGGTCGACGCGATCCAGCGTCTCGTCGTGCGCGGTGCGCCCGCGATCGGTGCGGCCGGCGCTTACGGCGTCGCGCTCGCGATCATCGAGGGTGAGCGGGAGGGCTGGACCGAGGCCGAGGTGCGCGCGGCGGTCGCCCGGGTCCGCGAGGCCCGGCCCACCGCGGTCAACCTCATGGCGGGCGTGGACCGGGTCATGACCCGCTTCGACGAAGGCCTCGACGCGGTCCTCGAAGAGGCCGCCGCCGTCCAGCGCGAGGATGTCGCGGGCAACCGCGCGATGGCCGAGTTCGGCGCGGACTGGCTGGTCCAGAAGGTGGGCGTGGAGCGGCCGTTGAGGCTTCTGACGCACTGCAACACGGGTGCGCTGGCGACCGCCGGATGGGGCACAGCGCTCGGCGTCATCCGTGAACTGCACGCGCGTGGGCTGGTGGAGGTCGTCTACGCCGACGAGACGCGTCCCCTGCTCCAGGGATCGCGCCTGACCGCCTGGGAGTTGGTCCAGGAGGGCATCCCGCACTACGTCCAGGCCGACGGCGCCGCCGCCGGCACCATCCTGCGCGGCGAGGTCGACGCGGCCATCGTCGGCGCCGACCGCATCGCGGCGAACGGAGACACCGCGAACAAGGTCGGCACGGTCGGTGTCGCCCTGGCCTGCGCGGACGCCGGTATCCCGTTCCTGGTGGCGGCCCCGACGACCACGGTCGACCTCGCCACGAAGACCGGCGACGAGATCCACATCGAACTCCGGGGTGAGGCCGAGGTGTTGGAGTGGGCGGGAGTCCGGACGGCTCCCGCCGAGTCGCGCGGCCACAACCCCGCCTTCGACGTCACACCGGGCCGCCTGGTGACCGGACTGGTCACGGAACGGGGCGTGTTGGAGGTCTCGGCAGGCGAACTCCCAGGCGACCGCCTGAAGTAGCGGCGAGTGCGAAGTACTGGCAAGCCCCCGCGCCCATCTTTTAGGGGCGCGGGGAACTGCGCGACCAGCCCCCACCGTCCCGCGCTTTGACTACCGAGCTTCCCGCGGAGTGTTCAGTTCCAACTCCAGCAACCACTCAACCACTTCGGTGTGATGCCGAGCCTGACGCGGATCCGCACCCCACACATAAAGCCCGTGCCCGGCGACGACAACGGCCGGCATCCGAGGATCCCGAGCCGCCTCCAAACGATCGCCCAGCACCTTCATGTCCTGGCTGTTGGCGATAACAGGCAGCGTCACCTCAACATCATGCGCAGGCTGCCCGACACCCTTGAGCATCTCGACATCCTTGAACACGATCCCGCCCGGCTCCCGCCGCCCCATGGCAACAGACGCAACGGTGTGCACATGGACCACGGCCCCCGAACCGGTCAACGCGGCGACGCGAGCGTGCAGTTCAGCCTCGGCAGACGGCTTACCACCCCGGACGGCCGCACCATCGGCGTCCACCAACACCACGTCGTCCGAAGTCAGTTCACCCTTGTCATGCCCGCTGGCCGTCACCGCCAGCCGCAGCGGATCCCGGCCCACCACCACGGACAAGTTGCCGGAGGTCCCCCGCATCCAGCCGAACGAGGCGAACCGGGCGGACTCGGCGGCGAGTTGAGCCCCCGCCTCCTTCAGGTCGAGGTCACTGATCTCGGTGGTCACGTGGTGCTCCTTGAACTGGTGATGCTGATCTCGTCGAACGCCCCCGCCTGCGCGTGGTCGCCGACGCCTTGCTCGAAGTACGGCTCTCCCGGTCGCCGTACACCCACGGCGTGCCAGCCCGCGGCCACGGCCGCGTCCAGCTCGCCGGGCCGGTCGGAGAGGAAGAGCAGCCGGGACGGCTCGACGCCGGTCGCCGCCGCGATACGGCGGTACGACTCCGGCTCCTGCTTGGGTCCGGCGTTCTCCGTGTCGTAGAGACCGGAGACGAGGGGGAGGAGGTCGCCCTCCGGGCTCGACGTGAACCACGCGCGCTGCGCGGCCACCGACCCGGACGAGTAGACGTACAGCCGCAGGCCCGCCGTGTGCCAGGCGCGCAGGGCCGGTACGACGTCGTCGTAGAAGTGCGAGACGAGGTCGCCGCGGGCGAAGCCCTCGGACCAGATGATGCCCTGGAGGGTTTTCAGCGGGGTGGCCTTGCGGTCCTCGTCGAGCCAGGCGCCCAGGGTCTTCTCGATCTGTACGGCGTCGGCGTCCGGGGCGCCGGTCAGCTCGCGGACCTGCGCGACCGCCCGGGACACCGCGGGATCGGCGCTCCGCTCGGCGAGCAGCGCGGCGAAGCGCGAGCGCGAGTACGGGTACAGCACGTCGACGACGAAACCCGTGGCGCTCGTGGTGCCCTCGATGTCGAGCACCACGGCGTCCACGGTGAACTGCAAGGTCACGCGGCGGCCTTGTCCTGCTGGTAGCCCGCGTCGATCGTGTCGTAGTCGGGGAAGCGCGAGGCGATGGTCGAGCCGGTGAAGTTGCCGACCCAGCCGTCCTCCTCGTGGAAGAAGCGGATCGCGGTGAAGGCGGGCTCGGTGCCCATGTCGAACCAGTGGGTGGTGCCGCGCGGCACGCCCAGCAGGTCGCCCTTCTCGCAGTAGACGGCGTGCACTTCGCCGTTCACGTGCAGGTAGAAGATGCCGGAGCCGGAGACGAAGAAGCGGACCTCGTCATCGTCGTCGTGCGTGTGCTCCTGGAGGAACTTCGCGCGGGCGCCCGCGGCCTTCGCCGGGTACTCCGGGTCGTCGCTGGGGTGCAGGCCGAGCACGTCGACGGTGGTGAAGCCCTCCTCGGCGTTCAGCTTGTCGATCTCCGGGCCGTAGGCGGCGAAGACCGTGTCGCTGTCGGCGTCGGCCGGGACGTCCTCGCGAATCGGCCACTGCTCGTAGCGGACGCCGATGGGGGCGAGCGCGGCGGCGATCTCGACGGGGTCGGCGGTACGGCGCACGAGGTTCTCGGGACCGGACTCGGGCCAGGTGGTGAGCAGGGTCATGGGAGCAACTCCGGAAAGTGGGAGGGATGTCCGGATGCCGAGACGAACACCGGACCGGTGGGGGAGGCAAAGGGGGTACAGCGAGGCCCGTCGTCCCGGGTCGGGGCCGGTTATGTGATGGTAACCGCCGTCGGTGACCAGGCCTGATGTGACGTAGTCGTTGTCTCACCAACTGAGAAACCGCTTCCATCCCTTTGACCAATGGCTGAAAACATTCTCATGATCTCCCTATGAAGACGCTGCTGCTCGTGCGGCGGCTGTACGTGGACTTGCTCCGGTCGACCACAGCCAGCTGTCGCTGACCACATCCGGAGCCCCGCGAGCCTTTCGTGCCGCGGTCCACCACCCGTTCCGCGGTGGCTGATTCCTTTTCCCATGCTCCGGGTCACGCACGCCCGTTCTTCACCCCTTCTGCACCACCTTGCACCTGGAGCCCCTCATGTCCCGCACCCGTGTCCCCCTCGCCGCGCTCTCGCTGGCCTCCGCGTCGGCCCTCCTCCTCGCCGGCTGCTCCCAGTCCACCGACGCGTCGAAGAACACCGCCGACACCGCCGCCTCGGCCTCGGCCGCCACGGGCAAGAAGCCGGCCCCCTTCAGCAAGGGCACGGTCAAGGTCGCCCTCGTGCGGCAGAGCGGCGCCGGCGACTACTTCGAGCAGTGGGGCAACGGCGCCAAGGCACAGGCCAAGGCCCTCGGCATCGACCTGACCGTGTACGACGCCCAGGCCGACAACGCCAAGCAGGCCACCGACCTGTCCTCGGCCATCAACTCCGGCGCGCAGGCGATCATCATCGACCACGGCTTCCCCTCGACCATCCAGCCCGAGATCGACCAGGCGGTGAAGAAGGGCATCAAGGTCGTCGTGTACGACGTCGACCAGACCAACAAGTCCGTGATCAGCACCGAGCAGGACGACGCCAGCATGGCGCAGGCCGTCCTCGACGTGATGGCCAAGACCGTCGGCAAGAACGCCAAGGTCGGCTACGTCAACGTGGCCGGCTACGCGGCCCTCGACAAGCGCAACACCGTCTGGGCGAAGGAGGTCGCCGCCCAGGGCTGGAAGCAGCAGTTCAAGGTCGGCAAGGTCACCGACTCCACGGCCACCGACAACGTTCCCCTGGTCTCCGCCGCGCTCACCCAGCACTCCGACGTGGTGGGCGTCTTCGCCCCCTACGACGAGCTCGCCAAGGGCACCGTCCTCGCCGTCCAGAACAAGAAGCTCCAGAGCAAGGTGAAGGTCTTCGGCGCGGACGTGTCCAACGCCGACATCCAGAACATGACCGCCGCGAACAGCCCGTGGGTCGCCACGGCCGGCACCGACCCGTCCGCCGTCGGCGCGGCAGTCGTCCGTACGGCCGCCCTCGAACTGGCCGGTCAGCTGGGCAAGACCTCCGTCGACTTCCCGGCCGTCGCCATCACCCAGGACTTCCTGCGCAAGAACAAGATCGAGAACATGGACCAGCTCCGCGCGGCCCTGCCTGCCCTGAACCTCTCCAAGGTGAGCACCGCGGACTGGATCCCCAATGTCGCCCACTGAGACACCCGCCGTCAGTCTCCGTGACGTCAGCATGGCCTTCGGCGGCAAGACGGTGCTCGCCTCCGTCTCGCTCGACATCGCACCGGGCAGCGTGGTCGCGCTGCTCGGCGCGAACGGCGCCGGCAAGTCCACGCTGATCAAGATCCTGTCCGGCGTGCACACGGACCACGGCGGGGAGGTGCGGGTCGCCGGGGAGCCCGCAGCTCTCCAATCCCCGTCGGCCGCCCGGCAGTTGGGCATCCAGACGGTCCACCAGCGGATCGGTGAGGGCATCGTGCCCGGCCTCTCCGTCGCCGAGAACCTGGTCTTCGAGGAGCTGGCCCAGCGCCGCGGCAACCCGTTCCTGAACGGCCGCCGCGTCCTGGCCCGCGCCCGCGAGATCCAGGCCGCGCTGGAACTCGACTGGAGCGACGCGGTGTTGCGCCGGGACGTCACCGAACTCGGCATTTCCGACCGTCAGTTGCTCATCCTGGCCCGCGCGCTGGCCACCCGCCCCCGGCTGCTCATCCTCGACGAACCGACCTCCGCGCTCTCCGCCGCCGAGGCGGAGCGGCTGTTCGCCCTCGTCGAGAAGATGCGCGACGACGGCATCGCGGTCCTCTACGTCTCCCACCGCCTCGGCGAGATCGACGCCCTCGCCGACCGCCTGGTCGTACTACGAGACGGCCGTCTCACCGAGGACCAGGTCAAGCCCTTCGACTGGGACAGCGCCCTGCGCGCGATGCTCGCCCAGGCCCACGAGGTGACGAGCGCCCGCCCGCAGCACAGCGGCGAACACGGGGACGTCGTCCTCGGCCTGCACGGTGTCCACCTCTTCGAGGGCCGCGCACCCCTGGACCTCGACCTCCGCGCCGGTGAAGTCACCGGCGTCGTAGGCCTGTTGGGCGCGGGCAAGACGGAACTCGCCCGCGGCCTGTTCGGCGCCGAGCCCTTCACCACCGGCACGGTCACGCTCGACGCGAAGCCGTACACGCCCCGCCGCCCGGCCGACGCGATCCGCGCCGGCGTCCACCTCGTCCCCGAGGACCGGCACGCCGACGCGCTCGTCCCCGGCTGGTCGGTGGCGCAGAACATCTCGCTGCCGTTCCTCAAGTCCCTGTCCCGGGGCGGACTCGTGAACACGGCGAAGGAGGACACCCTCGGCCGCGAGACCATCGACGCCCTCGGTGTCGTCGCCCGCGACGAGCACAGCACGGTGGAGGAGCTCTCCGGCGGCAACCAGCAGAAGGTCGTCGTCGGCCGCTGGCTCGCGCACACTCCTCGCGTCCTAATCCTGGACGAGCCGTTCCGAGGCGTGGACATCGGCGCCCGGCGCGACATCGGCCGCCGCGCCCGCGCACTGGCCGCCGAGGGAGCGGCCGTACTCGTCCTCTCCGCCGACGTGGACGAGGTCCTGGAGATCGCCGACCGGGTCGTCGTCCTCGCGGCCGGCGAGGTCCACCTCGACGCCTACGGCGAAGACGCGGAACGCGACCGCGTGATCCAGACCATCTCGGCGTCCGTGTGACCCCGGCCCACTCAGGAAGTACGCCATGACCACCACCCAGAGCCCCGAGGCCGCACCGAAGGCGACGGCGGCGCCCGCCGTCTCCACCGCCGTGCTCGTGCAGAACGCCGTCATCAAGTACGGCTTCATCTTCGTCACCGTCGCGCTCTTCCTGTACTTCGCGCTGAGCGAGGGCTCCTTCCGCGAGTCGGCGACCCTCCTCGACACCCTCCGGTACGTCTCCGTCGCCGCGATCCTCGGCCTCGGGGTCACCCTCACCATGGCCGTCGGCGGAATGGACATGTCCGTCGGCGCGGTCGCCGGGCTCGGTGTCACCGTCGCCGCGAAGACGATGGTGACGTACAACCAGGTCGGCACGGTCGCGATCCTCGCCGTCATCGCGGCGGGCGCGCTGGCCGGACTGCTGAACGCCCTGCTGATCGTCGTGATGAAGATCCCGGACATGCTGGCCACCCTCGGCACGATGTTCGTCATCCAGGGCACCAAACTCATCCTGGTCGACGGCCAGTCCATCTCCGCCGGCATGACCCAGTCCGACGGCACCACCGCCCCAGGCAAGTTCACCGACGGCTTCCTCCGCATCGACCGCGGCACGCTCCTCGGCATCCCCGTCTCGGTGGTGATCTTCGGCGCGCTGACGGTCGTCGCCTGGGTGTTCCTGGCCCGCACCCGCTGGGGCCGCGTCCTGTACGCCATCGGCGCCAACCCGGAAGCATCCCGCCTGGCGGGCATCCGTGTCGGCGCCTACCGGGCCCTGGCCTACGTCCTCTCCGGCGTCCTCGCCTCCATCGGCGGCCTGATCCTGGCGTCCCGCATCGGCCAGGGAGACGTGAGCGCGGGCACCTCGCAGTTGCTGGAGGCGGTCGCCGTCGCGCTGGTCGGCACGTCGGTCCTCGGCAGGGGCCGCCCGAACGTCTGGGGCACGGCACTCGGAGCGGTGTTGATCGGCATCATCACCACCGGTCTGACCATCAAGGGCCTGCCGTACTACACCCAGGACGTCGTCGAGGGCGCGGTCCTCATCCTCGCCCTGGTCTTCAGCTTCACCCTGTCCAAGCGCCGCACCGCATAAGGAAGTTCGAGGAGTTCGTACGATGGGCTACCGCATCCTGGAGACCGACGACATCCCGGCGTACCTGCACGAGCGCGGCCACTGGGCGGACGTGAGCGACATCCACGTCCGCGAGGTCTCCGACGGCAACATGAACCGGGTGTTCCTCGCCTCTAACGCCGACGGCAGTCACAGCCTCGCCGTAAAGCAGGCGCTGCCCTGGGTGCGGGTCGCGGGCCCCTCCTGGCCGATGAGCCCCGAGCGCGCCGACGCCGAGGCCAGGGCGTACGAGCAGGTGGCCCGCGTCGCGCCCGACAAGATCCCGGCGATCCACGGCTACGACGCCGACAACTACGCCCTCGTCATGGAGGACATGTCCGACCTGCAGGTCCTGCGCACGGTCCTCAACGAGGGCGCGTCCTACGGCCCGGACACCTCGGCGCGGATCGGCGAGTTCGTCGCGCAACTGGCCTTCGCGACCAGCGACTTCGGAATGTCGTCCGCCGATCGCAAGGCACTGATCGCGACCTCGGTCAGCCCCGAGCTGTGCAAGATCACCGAGGACGTGGTGCTCTCCGAGCCGTACATCGAGCACGAACACAACCACTGGCTCCCGGAGTTGACGGACCTGGCAGCCGACTTCCGTGCCGACGCGCGCCTGCGCACGGAGGTCGCCGATCTCCGGTACACGTTCATGACCAGCGCGCAGGCCCTGCTCCACGGCGACCTGCACACCGGCAGCGTCATGGTCGGCGAACGCGAAGGCGCCCCGGTGGTACGGGTCTTCGACCCCGAGTTCTCCTTCGTCGGCCCGATCGGCTACGACCTCGGCCTGTACTGGGCCAACGTGCTGGTGTCGGAGGAACGGGCCCGCGAGCTGGGCACCTTGTCCGACCACGCCGACCAACTCCGCCTCTCCTGGACGGCGTTCGAGACCGAGTTCCGCCGCCTGTGGCCGACCCGCGTCGACACCTTCTTCGACGACGCCTACCTCGACCGCTTCCTCTCCCGCGTCTGGACCGACTCGGTCGGCTACGCAGGCACGGAGATCGTCCGCCGCATCATCGGCTTCGCCCACCTGACCGACCTGACGACGCTTCCGGATCCGGTGCCGGCGTCTCGGCGGGCACTTCTCCTGGGCCGCGAACTGATCGTGCGACGCCAGGAGTTGAAGAACCCGAACGATGTAAGAACGCTGGGGCAGCCAACCTAGGGGCGCGGGGAACTGCGCGACCAGCCCCCACAAACCCGCAGACGACATACAACGCATACGGCAAGCGAAAGGGGCGGCTCCTCCACCAAGGAACCGCCCCTTCAACGTCGTACCGCCTACTTCTTGTCGAGCAGATCCTGCACCTTCGCCCGCACCTCGTCCGTAGCGAGCCCACGGATCGTCAACGTCGTCCGCCGCCGCAGCACATCGTCCTGAGTCTCCGCCCACTCGTGGTCCCGGGCGTAGACGACCTGCGCCCAGATCTCCGGGGCGTCCGGGTGAACACGCTGGCCCAACTCCGGGTTCTCGTTGGCGAGTCGGGCGATGTCGAAGGCCAACGAGCCGTAGTGCGTGGCCAGGTGCTTCGCCGTGTCCGCCGCCATGCGCGGGCCCGGCGCCGGGTTGTCGACCAGGAGGCGGTGGGCGACCGCGCGCGGGTTGGCGACACCCGGCAGCGGCAGCTTCTTCGGGAGGGAGGAGATCGGCTCGAAGTCCTCGCCGAGCGGGCGGCCCGGGAGAGCCTCCAGCTTCTGCATGACCGTACGGCCGATGTGCCGGAACGTCGTCCACTTGCCGCCCGCGACGGACAGCATGCCGCCCTTGCCCTCGGTCACCACCGTCTCGCGCTTGGCCTTCGCCGTGCTGCCGGGGCCGCCGGGCAGCACGCGCAGACCGGCGAAGGAGTACGTGATCAGGTCACGGGAGAGCTGCTGGTCGCGCACCGAGAACGCGGCCTCGTCCAGGATCTGGGATATGTCCTTCTCGGTGACCGAGACGTCCGCCGGATCGCCCTCGTACTCCTCGTCCGTCGTGCCGAGCAGCAGCATGTCCTCCCAGGGGAGGGCGAAGGTGATGCGGTACTTGTCGATCGGGGTCGCGAGAGCAGCCTTCCACGGAGACGTCCGCTTCAGGACCAGGTGCGCGCCCTTGGACAGGCGGATGGACGGCGCCGCGTTCGGGTCCTCCATCTTGCGCAGGTGGTCCACCCACGGGCCGGTCGCGTTGAGCACCAGGCGGGCGCTCACGCCGAACTCGTCGCCGGAGGTCGCGTCGCGCAGCTCCGCGCCGGTCACCCGGCCCTGGGTGAAGCGCAGGCCGGTGACCTGGGCGTGGTTGAGGACGACCGCGCCCGCCTCGACGGCCGCGCGGACCGTCATCAGCGCCATGCGGGCGTCGTTCATCTGGTCGTCGCCGTACACGGCGACGGCCTTGAGGTTCTGGGTGCGCAGCTCGGGCACGTCCTGCGCCGCCTTGGCGGGGGACAGGAGGTGGCCGACGCCGTCGCCGAACGCGGAGAGCGCGGAGTAGGCGAAGACGCCCGCCCCGAGCTTCGCCGCACCGTGCGGACCGCCCTTGTACACGGGGAGGTAGAACGTGAGCGGGTTCGCCAGGTGAGGAGCCACCTGGCGGGACACCGCACGGCGCTCGAAGTGGTTCTCCGCCACCAGCTTCACCGCGCCGGTCTGCAGATAGCGCAGACCGCCGTGGAGAAGCTTGGAGGAGGCGGAAGAGGTGGCACCGGCGAAGTCGCCGGCGTCGACCAGGGCCACCCGCAGCCCGGACTGCGCGGCGTGCCAGGCGGTGGAGATGCCCAGGATGCCGCCGCCGATGACGAGGAGGTCGTACGTCGCCTTGGAGAGCTGCTCCCGGGTCTCGGCCCGGCTCGGGTTCGAGCCGGAGGCCGGGTGCGTACCGAGGGCAGGCACGGACTGCAGGGTGGACTGACTGGTCATGTGGGGTTCTTACTCCTCGTCGTCGAGCCAGCCCATGGTCCGCTCCACGGCCTTGAGCCAGCTCTTGTACTCACGGTCGCGCTTCTCCGCGTCCATGTTGGGGGTCCACTCGGCGGCCCGGCGCCAGTTGGCACGCAGGTCGTCGGTGCTGGTCCAGAAGCCGACGGCCAGACCGGCGGCATAGGCGGCGCCGAGGCAGGTGGTCTCGGCGACCATCGGGCGCACCACGGGGGCGTCCACGAAGTCCGAGAGCGTCTGCATCAGCAGGTTGTTGGAGGTCATGCCGCCGTCGACCTTGAGCGCGGTGAGCTCGACACCGGAGTCCTTCGTCATGGCGTCCGTGATCTCACGGGTCTGCCAGGCGGTGGCCTCCAGGACGGCGCGCGCGAGGTGCGCCTTGGTCACGTACCGGGTGAGGCCGGCGATCACACCGCGGGCGTCGGAGCGCCAGTACGGGGCGAACAGACCGGAGAAGGCCGGCACGAAGTAGGCGCCGCCGTTGTCCTCGACCGAGAGCGCGAGCGTCTCGATCTCGGCGGCGGTGGAGATGAGGCCCATCTGGTCGCGCATCCACTGCACCAGCGAACCGGTGACGGCGATCGAGCCCTCCAGGGCGTAGACCGGCGCGTCATTGCCGATCCGGTAGCCGACCGTGGTCAGCAGGCCCGAGTAGGAGTTGATGATCTTCTCGCCGGTGTTCATCAGCATGAAGGTGCCGGTGCCGTACGTGGACTTGGCCTCGCCCTCGGCGAAACAGGTCTGGCCGAACAGGGCCGCCTGCTGGTCGCCGAGCGCGGAGGCGACCGGGATGCCGCCGAGCAGCTCGCCGAGGCGTCCGCCGGTGACCTCGCCGTAGACCTCGGCGGAGGAGCGGATCTCCGGGAGCATGTTCATCGGGACGCCGATGGACTCGGCGATCTTGTCGTCCCACGCCAGGGTGTGCAGGTTCATCAGCATGGTGCGGGAGGCGTTGGTGACGTCGGTGTAGTGCTTGCCGCCGTTGACACCGCCCGTCAGGTTCCAGATGACCCAGCTGTCCATGGTGCCGAAGAGGATGTCGCCCGCCTCGGCGCGCTCCCGCAGACCCTCGACGTTGTCGAGCAGCCAGCGGGCCTTGGGGCCGGCGAAGTAGCTCGCCAGCGGCAGACCGGTCTCGCGGCGGAAGCGGTCCTGGCCGACGTTGCGGCCCAGCTCCTTGCAGAGCGAGTCGGTGCGGGTGTCCTGCCAGACGATGGCGTTGTGGACGGGCTCACCGGTGTTCTTGTCCCAGAGGAGAGTCGTCTCACGCTGGTTGGTGATGCCGATGGCCTTGATGTCGTCGCGGGTGATGCCGGCCTTCTCGATGGCGGAGGCGACGACTTCCTGGACGTTGGTCCAGATCTCGGTGGCGTTGTGCTCGACCCAGCCCGGCTTCGGGAAGATCTGCTCGTGCTCCTTCTGGTCGACGGAGACGATACGGCCGTCCCGGTCGAAGACGATGCAACGGCTGGAGGTCGTGCCCTGGTCGATGGCCGCGATGAACGGTCCGGCGGTGTGCGCGTCGGTCACTGTGTGCTCCTGAGGGGTTCCGTGGTCATGAGGACTGGTTCTACTGCTGCTTCAGTGCTCGGAGTTCCGGTTCTCATCCGGTTCTAAGCAAAGGCGACGTTGTAGAGTCCCGCAGCGATCGCGCCGCCGATCAGCGGACCGACCACCGGGATCCACGCGTAGCTCCAGTCGGAGCCGCCCTTGTTGGGCAGGGGCAGGAGCGCGTGCACGATGCGCGGGCCCAGGTCACGGGCCGGGTTGATGGCGTAACCGGTCGGGCCGCCGAGCGACAGACCGATGGCGACGACCACGAACGAGGTGATCAGGGCGCCCAGGACGCCGAGGCCGTTGCCCTTGTCGTTCAGACCCTGCGTCAGGATGGCGAGGATCAGGACGACGGTGCCGATGATCTCCGTGGCGAGGTTCTGCACCACGTTGCGGACCTCGGGACCGGTGGAGAAGATGCCCAGGACCGGGCCCGCACCCTTCTCCTCGGCTTCGACGGCCTTGGCCGCCGGCTCGCCGACGATCTCCTTGTCGGTCAGGTGCGCCTGGAACTGGCCGTAGTAGGCCACCCAGACCAGTGTCGCGCCGATCATGGCGCCGAGCAGCTGCCCGGCCCAGTAGATCGGGACGTTGTCCCAGCCACCGTCCTTGATCGCGAGTGCGAGTGTCACGGCCGGGTTGAGGTGGGCACCGGAGAGCGGTGCCGAGATGTACACGGCCGTCATGACGGCGAAACCCCACCCGAAGGCGATGGCGAGCCAGCCGGCGTTACGGGCCTTGGAGGCCTTCAGCGTGACGGCGGCGCAGACGCCACCGCCCAGCAGGATGAGTACGGCGGTACCTATGGTCTCGCCGATGAAGATGTCGGAGCTGGACACCCGCGACTCCTTTGTCCTTCGTCCAGGGAAGCCGAACCCCGGGTCCCGCCGGGGGTTCGTGCGCCCTCGGGGGTGAGAGCGATGTCGGCCTTTGGCGTTGCCACACTCTAGCGCGTATTGCCGGTAGGTGTTCGACAATGCCGACCGATGGACGGGAGTCTTGCTCCGGGGTTACAGGCGCGTCAAGAGTGCTGTTATCGAAAACACGATCGTTATTGATTGGCGTGAGCTATCGGTCTCGTGGTCGATGCGCACGGCAGTCAAGTGGACACCGTGTGTGGCGATTTGGCGTTTTGGCCGACTTTGACGTCCAGAGTACGACTAACACCGGAACGTCCCTATGACGTTCCGGTGAGTTCTCGCTGTGAATCCGGTGAGGTCAGAACCGCCCGGCGCCCAGGTCCCGCGACACCGCGCGGGCGCAGTCCCGTACCGCGGCGATCAGCTCGGGCCGCAGCGCGCCGTCCTCGTCGGGCCGGCACAGCCGCTCCACGGCGCCGGTGATGCCGACCGCGCCGACCGGCATGCGCCGCCGGTCGTGGATGGGCGCGGCGATGGACGCGACGCCCTCCCAGGTCTCCTCGACGTCGGCCGCGTACCCACGCGCGCGCGTGACGTCCAGGACGTGCTCGAAGTCGGCCAGCTCGGACACCGTGCGCTCGGTGAAGGGCTTGCGGTCGGCCTCCAGGACCTCGCTGTGCGCGACCGGGTCGTAGGCCGACAGCACCTTGCCCAGGGCCGTGGAGTGCAGCGGCTGCATGGCGCCGATCTCCAGGACCTGCCGGCTGTCGTCGGGCCGGAAGACGTGGTGCACGATCAGGACGCCCTGCTGGTGCAGGACGCCCAGGTGCACGCTCTCGCCGCTGGAGCGGGCCAGGTCGTCCGTCCACACCAGGGCACGCGCGCGTAGCTCGTGCACGTCGAGATAGGTGGTGCCCAGGCGCAGCAGTTCGGCGCCGAGCTGGTAGCGCCCGGAGGCGTCGTCCTGCTCGACGAAGCCCTCCTGCTGGAGGGTGCGCAGGATGCCGTGGGCGGTGCCCTTGGCCAGACCGAGCGACGAGGCGATGTCCGAGAGGCCGAGCCGTCGCTCGCCGCCCGCGAGCAGGCGCAGCATCGCGGCCGCCCGTTCGAGCGACTGGATGTTCCGTGCCATCGCCGTACTGCCTCCGTCCCGTTCGACCGCCGATGCGCGACGCTGCCGCCGCCGTTCGGCAATGTCGAACACTACCGGTCCATGCCGACCTCCCGCCAATGGTCGGTCGACACCTGTTACGTCACTCGTCGCGAGAACCTAGACGGGGTTGATCCGCCCGTCACCCCGGTCCGCCCCATGGACGTGCCGAGCATTCTCCCGCCCGACCCCGTTACCCTGGCGGCGTGCAAGCTCCCGGGGGAGTTCCGTGAGAGGTTCCCCGGGAAGCCGCAAAGCCGACAGCCGTCGCACTCCAGGGAGCCCCTTCATGGCCTCGTCGCCACTGACCCCTTCTGCCGACAGCCGGACCCGCGTGTCCGAGCTCCGAGAGGCACTCGCCACCCGCGTGGTGGTCGCCGACGGAGCCATGGGCACCATGCTCCAGGCGCAGGAGCCCACACTCGACGACTTCGAGAATCTCGAAGGCTGCAACGAGATCCTCAACGTCACCCGCCCCGACATCGTCCGCTCGGTCCACGAGGAGTACTTCAGCGCCGGCGTCGACTGCGTCGAGACGAACACCTTCGGCGCCAACCACTCCGCGATGGCCGAGTACGACATCGCCGACCGCGTCTTCGAACTCTCCGAGTCCGGCGCCCGCATCGCCCGCGAGACCGCCGACGACTTCGCCGCCCGCGACGGCCGCCGCCGCTGGGTCCTCGGCTCCATCGGCCCCGGCACCAAGCTGCCCACCCTCGGCCACATCGGCTACGCCACCCTCCGCGACGGCTTCCAGGCGAACGCCGAGGGCCTGCTCGCCGGTGGCGCCGACGCCCTGATCGTCGAGACCACGCAGGACCTCCTGCAGACCAAGTCGTCGATCCTGGGCGCCCGCCGCGCCATGGAGGCGACCGGCGTCGACGTGCCCCTGCTGGTCTCGATGGCCTTCGAGACCACTGGCACCATGCTCCTCGGCTCCGAGATCGGCGCCGCGCTCACCGCGCTGGAACCCCTCGGCATCGACATGATCGGCCTGAACTGCTCGACGGGCCCGGCCGAGATGAGCGAGCACCTGCGCTATCTGGCCCGCCACTCCCGCACCCCGCTGCTGTGCATGCCGAACGCGGGCCTGCCCATCCTCACCAAGGACGGCGCCCACTTCCCGCTCGACCCCGAGGGCCTGGCGGACGCGCAGGAACACTTCGTACGCGACTACGGCCTGAACCTCGTCGGCGGCTGCTGCGGTACGACCCCCGAGCACCTGCGCCAGCTCGTCGAGCGGGTCCGCGAGGCCACGCCCACCGAGCGCCACCCGCAGCCCGAGCCGGGCGCCGCCTCGCTCTACCAGACGGTCCCGTTCCGCCAGGACACCGCCTACATGGCGATCGGCGAGCGCACCAACGCCAACGGCTCGAAGAAGTTCCGCGAGGCCATGCTGGAGGCCCGCTGGGACGACTGTGTGGAGATGGCCCGCGACCAGATCCGCGAGGGTGCCCACATGCTGGACCTCTGCGTGGACTACGTGGGCCGCGACGGCGTCGCCGACATGGAGGAGCTGGCCGGCCGCTTCGCCACCGCCTCCACGCTCCCGATCGTCCTGGACTCCACCGAAGTCCCGGTCATCCGGGCCGGGTTGGAGAAGATCGGTGGCCGCGCGGTCATCAACTCCGTCAACTACGAGGACGGCGACGGCCCCGAGTCCCGCTTCGCGAAGGTCACCAAGCTGGCGCAGGAGCACGGCGCCGCGCTCATCGCGCTGACCATCGACGAGGAGGGCCAGGCCCGTACCCCGGAGCACAAGGTCGCCATCGCCGAGCGGCTGATCGAGGACCTCACGACGAACTGGGGCATCCACGAGTCGGACATCCTCATCGACACCCTGACCTTCACCATCTGCACCGGCCAGGAGGAGTCCCGCGGCGACGGCATCGCCACCATCGAGGCCATCCGCCAACTCAAGAGCCGTCACCCGGACGTCCAGACCACGCTCGGCCTCTCCAACATCTCCTTCGGCCTCAACCCGGCGGCCCGCGTCCTGCTCAACTCGGTCTTCCTCGACGAGTGCGTCAAGGCGGGCCTCGACTCCGCGATCGTCCACGCCTCGAAGATCCTCCCGATCGCCCGCTTCACCGAGGAGGAGGTGAAGACGGCCCTCGACCTCGTCTACGACCGTCGCGCCGAGGGTTACGACCCGCTCCAGAAGCTGATGGCCCTCTTTGAGGGCGCCACCACCAAGTCCCGGACGGCGGGCCGCGCCGAGGAACTGGCCGCCCTCCCGCTGGACGAGCGCCTCAAGCGCCGCATCATCGACGGCGAGAAGAACGGCCTGGAGACCGACCTCGCCGAGGCGCTGGAGACCCGTCCCGCCCTGGACATCGTCAACGCGACGCTCCTGGACGGCATGAAGGTCGTCGGCGAGCTGTTCGGCTCCGGCCAGATGCAGCTGCCGTTCGTGCTCCAGTCCGCCGAGGTCATGAAGACCGCGGTCGCCTATCTCGAACCGCACATGGAGAAGTCGGACGCCGAGGGCAAGGGCACCATCGTGCTCGCCACCGTGCGCGGCGACGTCCATGACATCGGCAAGAACCTCGTCGACATCATCCTGTCCAACAACGGCTACAACGTCGTCAACCTCGGCATCAAGCAGCCGGTCTCCGCGATCCTGGAAGCCGCCGAGGAGCACCGCGCCGACGTCATCGGCATGTCGGGCCTCCTGGTCAAGTCCACGGTGATCATGAAGGAGAACCTCCAGGAGCTCAACCAGCGCAAGATGGCCGCCGACTACCCGGTCATCCTGGGCGGCGCCGCACTGACGAGGGCGTACGTCGAGCAGGACCTGCACGAGATCTACGAGGGCGAAGTCCGCTACGCCCGCGACGCGTTCGAGGGCCTGCGCCTGATGGACGCCCTGATCGGCGTCAAGCGCGGCGTGCCCGGCGCGAAGCTGCCGGAGCTCAAGCAGCGCCGGGTGCGGGCGACCGCGGCCGTGGAGGTCGAGGAGCGCCCCGAGGAGGGCCACGTCCGCTCCGACGTCGCCGTCGACAACCCGATCCCTACCGCGCCGTTCCGCGGCACCCGGGTCATCAAGGGCATCCAGCTCAAGGAGTACGCCTCCTGGCTGGACGAGGGCGCCCTCTTCAAGGGCCAGTGGGGCCTCAAGCAGGCGCGTACGGGCGAGGGACCGTCGTACGAGGAACTGGTGGAGACCGAGGGCCGCCCCCGGCTGCGCGGCCTCCTGGACCGGCTCCAGACAGACAACCTCCTCGAAGCGGCCGTCGTCTACGGCTACTTCCCCTGTGTGTCCAAGGACGACGACCTGATCATCCTGGACGACGAGGGCAACGAGCGGACCCGGTTCACCTTCCCGCGCCAGCGCCGTGGCCGCCGCCTCTGCCTGGCCGACTTCTTCCGGCCCGAGGAGTCCGGCGAGAAGGACGTGGTCGGCTTCCAGATCGTCACCGTCGGCAACCGCATCGGCGAGGAGACCGCCAAGCTCTTCGAGTCCAACTCCTACCGCGACTACCTCGAACTGCACGGCCTGTCCGTCCAGTTGGCCGAGGCGCTCGCCGAGTACTGGCACGCGCGCGTGCGTTCCGAGCTGGGCTTCGCCGGCGAGGACCCCGCCGACGTCGAGGACATGTTCGCCCTCAAGTACCGGGGCGCCCGCTTCTCCCTCGGCTACGGCGCCTGCCCCGACCTGGAGGACCGCGCGAAGATCGCCGCCCTGCTGGAGCCCGAGCGCATCGGCGTCCACCTGTCGGAGGAGTTCCAGCTGCACCCGGAGCAGTCCACGGACGCGATCGTCATCCACCACCCCGAGGCGAAATACTTCAACGCACGTTGATCGGATAAGTCGTACACTGGTCGGTCCACAGCAGGCCGGTCGCCCTTGTGTGCATCAGGGGTGGCCGGCCTGATCGTCCCTCCAGGAGGTGCGCCAGGATGACCAGTACGGTCCCCGCGCTCGGAACCCGTACGGCCGAAGGCTCTGCCCTGCAGGCCGTACTCCTCGACATGGACGGCACCCTGGTGGACACCGAGGGCTTCTGGTGGGACGTCGAGGCCGAGGTCTTCGCCGCCCTCGGACACACCCTCGACGACTCCTGGCGCCATGTCGTGGTCGGCGGCCCCATGACCCGCAGCGCCGGCTTCCTGATCGAGGCCACCGGCGCCGACATCACCCTCGACGAGCTGACCGTCCTGCTCAACACGGGTTTCGAGGACCGCATCGGGCGGGCCCTGCCGCTGATGCCGGGCGCCGCCAGACTCCTGGCCGAGCTCTCCGAGTACGAGATCCCCACCGCCCTGGTCTCCGCCTCGCACCGGCGCATCATCGACCGCGTCCTGACCGCGCTCGGCCCCCAGCACTTCGCGCTGACGGTCGCCGGCGACGAGGTGGCGCGCACCAAGCCGTACCCCGACCCGTATCTGTTCGCCGCCGCCCGCCTGGGCGTCGACCCGGCCCGCTGCGCGGTCGTGGAGGACACCGCGACCGGTGTCGCGGCGGCGGAGGCGGCGGGCTGTCTGGTGGTGGCCGTGCCGTCCGTGCAGCCCATCGCCCCGGCCGCCCGGCGCACCGTCGTGACCTCACTGGAAGTCGTCGACCTGGCATTTCTGCGGGGACTGATGACCGACCGATGACGGAAATGCGTCAGCCGTTCACCGAGCGTGCAAAGTCCAATGGGAAAGGAATTCACACCCGGTCGACCGGTCGAATTCCGGCGCTCTCCAACCGAGTTGACGGTGTGAGGTTCCCCACGTGCGGGGGAGTCGACATGGCCGCCGTCCTGTGCTGTTCACCCCATTTCTGAGGCCGATCGCGCACCGTTGTGTCCCGATTGGTGAAACGCTGCACTAATCCTTCCGCCGACGGGTTTTCGGTCTGTCCACAGCCGGTTCCGCAGCGTGATGGGAACTCAACTACGGTGACTGCGAACCCCTGTGCGGTCCGGACTAATCTCAACGCGAGAACATCGCCCTTGCCCCCGTGATTCGGCGTCACCACCCTATGTATGCCGGGTACACGGACTCGAACAGCTCTGGAGAACTTCGAGCATGAACCGCAAGACTTTGGTGCTGCCGGCCGTCATCGGTCTGCTCGCGCCGGTGCTCGCCGCCTGTGGCGGTTCCGGCAGCGGGAGTTCCGGAGACGGAGCGATAATCGTCGGCACCACGGACCGGTTCGAGGCGACGAAGGACGCTCCGGCGCCGCTCGACCCCGCCTACGCCTACGACGTCGGCACCTGGAACATCCTGCGCCAGACCGTGCAGACCCTGATGATCCAGCCCAAGGGCGAGGGTGACCCGGTGCCCGAGGCCGCCGAGAAGTGCGGCTTCACCGACACCGGCAGCGAGCGCTACGCCTGCACCCTGCGCGAGGGCCTGAAGTTCGCCAACGGCGACAAGATCACCGCGGCCGATGTGAAGTACTCCATCGACCGCGCGATGCGTATCAAGGCCGACAGTGGTGTGTTCGCCCTGCTGTCCACCATCGACACCGTCGAGACCCAGGGCGACCGTGAGGTCATCTTCCACCTGAAGACGGCCGACGCCACCTTCCCGTACAAGCTGTCCACCCCGGTCGCCGGCATCGTGAACCCCGACGACTACCAGAAGGACAAGCTGCGCGACGGCTTCGGCGTCGACGGCTCCGGCCCGTACACGCTCTCGGTCGACCAGAAGGACGACGCGATCACCACGGCCACGTTCACCAAGAACCCCAATTACAAGGGGACTCTGCCGGTGAACAACAGCAAGGTCGAGATGCGCTCCTTCGCGGACGCCACCTCCATGGGCACCGCGCTGAGCAAGGGCGACATCGACGTGATGACGCGCACCATGTCGCCGGAGCAGATCCAGAAGCTCAGCGACGACACGGACGGCGACGTCGACCTCGTCGAGATGGCCGGCCTCGAAATCCGCTACCTGGCCTTCAACACCGACGCCGCGACCGTCAAGACGAAGGCCGTGCGCGAGGCGATGGCCCAGCTCATCGACCGCGGCGAACTCGTCTCCAAGGTCTACGGCACCGAGGCCGAGCCGCTCTACTCGATGGTCCCCGCGACCATCACCGGCCACTCGAACTCGTTCTTCAACAAGTACGGCAACCCGAGCGCCACCAAGGCCAAGTCCCTGCTGACCAAGGCCAACATCACCACCCCGGTGAAGCTCACGCTGCACTACACGACCGACCACTACGGCTCGGCCACCAAGGAAGAGTTCGAGCAGCTGCGGACGCAGCTCAACGGCAGTGGCCTGTTCGACGTCACCATCAAGGGCGAGCCCTGGTCGACGTTCGTCCCGGCCGAGCGGAAGGGCTCGTACGACGTCTGGGGCATGGGCTGGTTCCCCGACTTCCCCGACGCCGACAACTACCTCGCGCCGTTCCTCGACACGGACAACTTCCTCAAGCTGCCGTACAGCAACCCCGAGATCATCAAGACCCTGATCCCGGAGTCCCGTCGCGAGGCGGACCGGCTCGCCGCCGCCAAGAGTCTCACCGCCATCCAGGACATCGTCGCCACGGACGTCCCGCTGATCCCGCTGTGGCAGGGCAAGCAGTACGTCGCCGCCCGTGACGACATCACGGGCACCGCGTACGTGCTCAACTCCTCCTCGACCCTGCAGCTGTGGGAGCTCGGCCGCGGAGTGTGACCCGCTGACGCTCCCCAATGTGCCCGGAGCCCGGGACGCGGCTCCGGGCTTCGAAGAAACAACGACAAGGCACACGCAGTGAACAAGCTCCACCAGTGGCCAGTCCTGCCGATCGCGGCGGGCCTGGCCACCGGCCTGTTGACGGGATGCGGCACCGCGACCGGCGGCTCCTCCGACACCGGCTCGTCCGTGGTCATGGGAATGTCCGACGACGTCCTGGCCACCGACCCCGCCGCCGGCTACGACCCCGGCTCCTGGCTGTTGTTCAACAACGTCTTCCAGTCGCTGCTCAGCTTCCCCAAGGGAGGCACCGAACCACAGCCCGAGGCCGCCAAGGAGTGCTCCTTCACGGACACCCGGGCCCAGGTCTACCGGTGCACTCTCAAGGCCGGCCTCAAGTTCAGCAACGGCGACGCGCTCACCTCGAAGGACGTCAAGTTCTCCTTCGACCGCATGCTGAAGATCAACGACCCCGCAGGCCCCGCGGTCATGTTCCCCATGCTCGACAAGGTCGAGACACCGGACGCGAAGACCGTCGTCTTCCGGCTCAACACGTCCGACGCCACCTTCCCGAGCAAGCTCGCCTCCGGCGCCGGCTCGATCGTTGACCACACCCAGTACGCCGCGAACGGACTCCGCGAGGACGGCGAGGCGGTCGGCTCCGGCCCGTACACACTCGACTCGTACGGCGAGGACGAGGCCGTCTTCTCCGTCAACGACAACTACAAGGGCACCGCCGAGGTCAAGAACTCCGGCGTCACCCTCAAGTTCTTCCACGGCGACCAGGCCTCCCTGAAGAAGGCCCTCCTGGACAGCAAGGTCGACATCGCCTACCGGGGCCTTACCGCGACCGACATCGCCGGCATCGAGAACTCCGGCGACAGCGACGGCGTCGAGGTCGTCGAGGGCAGCAGCGCCGAGGTCCAGCACCTGGTCTTCAACATGGACGACCCCGTCACCGGACAACTCGGCGTCCGCAAGGCCATCGCCCACCTCCTGGACCGCGAGGCCCTCATCCGGGACGTCTACAAGGACACGGCGACCGCGCTGTACTCGATCGTCCCGGCCGGCATAGCCGGTCACAACACGGCCTTCTTCGACACCTACGGCGCCCACCCCTCCAGGACCGAGGCACGGGCCGCTCTGGAGGCGGACGGCATCACCGACAAGGTGAAACTGACCCTCTGGTCCACCCCGTCCCGCTACGGCCCGGCCACCGACCAGGAGTTGAAGGCCATCGCGGGACAGCTCAACGCCAGCGGACTGTTCGACGCCGACGTGAAGTCCGTGGCCTACGGCCAGTACGAGAAGGACATCGCCCAGGGCAAGTACGGCGTCTACGTGAAGGGCTGGGTGCCGGACTACCCGGACGCCGACAACTTCACCGCCCCGTTCTTCGGCAAGGGCAACGTACTGAGCAACAACTACACCAACAACACGATCACCGGCACGCTCATCCCGCGCACCGCCGCCCAGAGCGACCGCGGCGCCACCGCCGACGACTACGCCAAGATCCAGGACATCGTCGCCGACCGACTGCCCGTCCTCCCCATCTGGCAGGCCAAGCAGTACGCGGTCACCCGGGACAATGTCTACGGCCTCGAATACTGCCTCGACGCGTCGACCGTGTTCCGCTTCTGGGAACTCAGCAAGAGCTGAACCCGCCCCGCAGACACGGAGAGGGCGCCCCTGTCAGGAAGGGGCGCCCTCTCCGCTCGTACCCGTCCCTACTGCGCGCCGGGCCGCACCAATCCGCTCTCGTACGCGTACACCGCGGCCTGCACCCGGTCGCGCAGGCCCAACTTGGTGAGCACGTGCCCCACATGTGTCTTGACGGTGGTCTCGCTGACGAACAGATCGGCGGCGATCTCCGCGTTCGACAGCCCGCGTGCCACCAGCTTCAGCACCTCGACCTCACGCTCGGTCAGCGTGTGCAGGGCATCCGGAACCGGCTCGTCACCGGACGGCAGATGACCCGCGTACTTGTCCAGCAGCCGCCGCGTGATGCTCGGCGCGAGCATGGCCTCGCCGGCCGCCACCACCCGGATCGCCTGCACCAGCTCGTTCGCCGGCGCGTCCTTCAGCAGGAAGCCACTGGCACCGGCCCGCAACGCCTCCACGACATACTCGTCGAGGTCGAAGGTGGTCAGCACCAGCACCTTCGCCGGGCCGTCCCGCCCGGGACCGGTGATCTGCCGGGTCGCCTCCACCCCGTCCATCCGCGGCATACGGATGTCCATCAGCACCACATCGGGCTGCAGGGCCCGCACCTGGTCGAGCGCCTGCAGACCGTCACCGGCCTCGCCGACGACCGCGAGATCCTGCTCGGCCTCCAGAATCATCCGGAACCCGGTGCGCAGCAGCGGTTGGTCGTCGACAAGTAGGACGCGGATGGCCACGTGAGTCTCCTTCGCTAGCCCGGCCCCATTCTGCCCTGCTCGACACCCGCCGACCCGACCGGCCCGACGCTCCGACCGGCGCGACCGGCAGGGTCGGGGCCACTGGCCGCCTGCGGAGCCAGCGTCGGTTGCTGTGCCCTTCCGCTGAACGCCGTCGGCTTCCCCTAGCCCGCCGTGGAGTCACCGTCCGCTGCCGTGCCGTCGGCCGAAACCCCGTCGGCCACTGTGTCTTCGGCCGAAACCCCGTCGGACCCGCGCACCGGCAGCGGATACGGCGGGGGAGTGCCGCCGAACTCCGGGCACACCGCCTGGTGGTCGCACCAGCCGCACAGCTTGGTCGGCCGCGGCAGCCACTCGCCCGTCTCCGTGGCCAGCCGGATCGCCTCCCACAGCGCCAGCAGCTTGCGCTCCACCCGCTCCAGATCCGCGAGGACGGGGTCGTAGGTCACCACGTCCCCGCTGCCCAGATACACCAACTGGAGCCGCCGCGGAACGACCTGCTTCAGCCGCCAGACCACCAGCGCGTAGAACTTCATCTGGAACAGCGCGCCCTCGGCGTACTCCGGCCGAGGCGCCTTGCCAGTCTTGTAGTCGACGATCCGCACATCACCCGTGGGCGCCACATCGACCCGGTCGATGATCCCGCGCAGCTTCAGCCCCGAGTCCAACTCGGCCTCGACGAACATCTCGCGCTCGGCGGGCTCCAGCCGCGTCGGATCCTCAAGGGAGAACCAGCGCTCCACCAGCCGCTCCGCCTCCCCGAGCCAGCGCGCCAGCCGCTCGCCCTCCGGATCGTCGGCGAACAGCTCCACGACCTCCGGTCGGGTCTCCCGCAACCGGTCCCACTGCCCCGGGATCAGCGACTTCGCACGCGGCGCCGTACGCTCGGCGGCCGGCGCGTCGAAGAGCCGCTCAAGGACCGAGTGCACCAGAGTCCCCCGAGTCGCCGCCTCGCTGGGCTTCTCCGGCAGCCGGTCGATCACCCGGAACCGGTACAGCAACGGGCACTGCATGAAGTCGCTGGCACGCGAAGGGGACAGCGAGGCGGGCGCTATGGCGACCCGCTCGACCACGCCCACCGTCC
Organism: Streptomyces sp. W16; assembly: GCF_033194735.1. Classification (NCBI taxonomy): domain Bacteria; kingdom Bacillati; phylum Actinomycetota; class Actinomycetes; order Kitasatosporales; family Streptomycetaceae; genus Streptomyces; species Streptomyces sp. W16. The sequence continues at coordinate 11,982 of NZ_JAWOAI010000015.1, read as the reverse complement.
CCGTCTCCACTGCCGCTTCCGCGCCCGGCCCCGCCGCCGCGCCCTCGTCGCCGACTGTCCCCGCGACGCCCTCCGCACTCGTCTCCATGCCCACAGACCTTACGGCCCGCCACTGACAGTGACCCGCCCCCGGCCGACGCGCCCGCGACAGCCGGGGAAACACGGGGGGTGCCGGGGCGGAACGCGTCGCGACCGCCGCATACCATCGACCCGAGACCCCTCCGCCCGGCTGGCGCGGAGGACGCTTCGAACGAGGGGACATCGTGGACGAGAGCGGCGGCAGCGCACAGCCGCGGTCCGGCAACGACGAGCCGACCGAACACGCCACGGGTGCCACGACCCCGGCCGCCGATCCCGGCACCCCCCGACCCGAACACGACGACTCCGACCGGTCGAGGCCCGAGACATCCGCCCAGGCGCCCGAGGAACAGAAGGACGCGAGCACGCCGTCCGGGGAGCACGAGGGCGCCGGCGCCCTGCCCGAGTCCGACCAGGAGGCGAGCACGTCGCCCGAGAACGGCGATGCGGAGACGGCGACATCGGCGGAATCCTCCGGGCCCACCCCGAACCGCAGCACGGCGGCCGAGGCGACCGGCATGTCGCCCGGGCCCGCCGCAGCGGACCACACCGGGCCCGGTCCGTCGTCCGCCTCCGCCCCGCTCGACCGCACGGACACGGACACCGCGTCCCACGACGCCGCGCGCGACCGCACTCCCGCGCCCTCGACCCCCGCTGAGGCACCCTCCGCCGCCCCGACGCCCGCCCGCCTGAACGGTGAACCGAAACCCGGTGGCGCGCCCACGGGCAAGGACCACGGCGCCGACCACACCGACGAACACGACCGCGCCCCCAGTCACCCCAACCACCCCTACGCCCACACCGACCCCGACAGCACCCCCCACACCGGCCCCGGCATCGCCAAGGGCCGCCCCCCGCAGCGCCCCAAGGAGCCGGGCGGCGGCATCCTGATGGGGCGCCCCTTCGGGGTGCCCGTCTACGTGGCCCCCAGCTGGTTCCTCGTCGCAGCCCTCATCACCTGGGTGTTCGGCGGTCAGCTGGACCGCGTGCTGCCCGAACTCGGCGCCGCCCGCTACCTGGTGGCCCTCTTCTTCGCGGTCGCCTTCTACGGCTCCGTCCTGGTGCACGAACTCGCCCACACCGTCGCCGCCCTCCGCTTCAAACTCCCGGTCCGCCGCATCCAGTTGCAGTTCTTCGGCGGCGTCTCCGAGATCGAGAAGGAGGCCGAGACCCCCGGCAGGGAATTCGTGCTGGCCTTCGTCGGCCCGCTGCTCTCGCTGATCCTCTCGGGCATCTTCTACCTCGCCATGCAGCCCGTGGAGCCCGGCACCGTCCCCGGCGTCCTGCTGGCCGGCCTGATGGTCTCCAACCTGATCGTGGCCGCCTTCAACCTCCTGCCAGGCCTGCCCCTCGACGGCGGCCGGATGCTCCGCGCCGTCGTCTGGAAGATCACCGGCAGGCCCATGAGCGGCACGATCGCCGCCGCCTGGGTCGGCCGCGCCCTCGCCGTCTCCGTCCTGATCGGCCTCCCGCTGCTCACCCAGACCGGCGCCCTCGGCACCAACACCGAGGACATCAGCGGCATGGACACCGTCACGGACGCCCTCCTGGCCGCGATCCTCGCCGCGATCATCTGGACCGGCGCCGGCAACAGCCTCCGCATGGCCCGGCTGCGCGAACACCTACCGGATCTCCGCGCCCGCAACCTCACCCGCCGCGCGGTACCCGTCGAAACCAACACCCCCCTCTCCGAAGCCCTGCGCCGCGCCAACGCCGCCGGCGCCCGCGCCCTGGTCGTCGTCGACGCCGACGGCCAGCCCCTCTCCCTCGTCCGCGAGGCCGCCATCGTCGGCGTCCCCGAGCACCGCCGCCCCTGGGTCTCCGTGAGCGGCCTCGCGCAGGACCTCACCGAGGGCATGCGCGTCTCCGCGGAACTGGCCGGCGAGGACCTCCTCGACACCCTGCGCGCGACCCCCGCCACCGAATACCTCGTGGTCGAGGAGACCGGCGAGATCTACGGTGTCCTGTCCGCGGCCGACGTGGAGCGCGCCTTCGTGAAGGCCATGGCCCGCCCCAACTGAGGCACGCGCGCGTGGTCGGCGGCCCCCGCAATCGCCGGTAGGCTGGTCACATGTCCGAACCGACCGGTGCCGCCCGCAGGCGCGGGCCCTTCAAGGTCGGGGACCAGGTTCAGCTGACCGACCCCAAGGGCCGCCACTACACGTTCACGCTCGAAGCGGGGAAGAACTTCCACACCCACAAGGGTTCCTTCCCGCACGACGAGCTGATCGGCGCACCCGAGGGCAGCGTTGTCCGCACCACCGGAAACGTCGCCTATCTCGCGCTGCGCCCCCTGCTCCCCGACTACGTCCTGTCCATGCCCCGCGGCGCCGCCGTGGTCTACCCCAAGGACGCGGGGCAGATCCTGTCCTTCGCCGACGTCTTCCCCGGCGCCCGCGTCGTGGAAGCGGGCGTCGGCTCGGGCTCGCTCAGCAGCTTCCTGCTGCGCGCCGTCGGCGACCAGGGCATGCTGCACTCCTACGAGCGCCGCGAGGACTTCGCCGAGATCGCCCAGCAGAACGTGGAGCGCTACTTCGGCGGCCCGCACCCCGCCTGGCAGCTCACCGTCGGCGACCTCCAGGACAACCTGTCCGACACGGACGTCGACCGCGTCATCCTGGACATGCTCGCCCCCTGGGAGTGTCTGGAGGCCGTCTCCAAGGCGCTCGTGCCCGGCGGCATCCTGTGCTGCTACGTCGCGACCACCACCCAGCTCGCGCGGACCGTCGAGTCCATCCGCGAGATCGGCTCCTTCAACGAGCCGACCGCCTGGGAGACGATGCTCCGCAACTGGCACGTCGAGGGCCTGGCCGTCCGCCCCGACCACCGCATGATCGGCCACACCGGCTTCCTCCTCACCGCCCGCCGCCTCGCGGACGGCGTCGAGCCCCCCATGCGCCGCCGCCGCCCCTCCAAGGGCGCCTACGGCGACGACTACACCGGCCCGAACGCCGACGGCGGCGCCGCCGGCCGCTGATCCGGCTCCTTGGCGGCCCTGTGCCGCACTCAACGAACGAACGCCGTGGCCGAGTTCCGGGAAGTTCCCCGGAACTCGGCCACGGCGTCTTTCTTCTGACATACCGCCACCGTCGAACCCCCGTGTGACGAAGGCCGTGCGATCACGCGAACGAACTGTCGACCCCGCCGTTCCCCCGCATTGTGACGTGTGGCACCATGCAGGCCACCCCCACCGGCACAGCCCTCACAGGAGACACTCCTAGTGCAGCACTCCGCCGTCCCGGAACTGGAACTGGCACACACGAACACCCGGCCCATCCACTGGGTCGCCACCGCCACGGCACTCGCCGCCGTCGTGGCGCTCTCCTCGGTCCTGCAGCCCGATTCGGCGCGCGCCGCCCAGGCCTCCGGCCCGCAGGCGAAACCCGCGCCCGCCACCGCCACGGCCCCCGCGACCACAGGGGTCGACTTCCCCATCCAATGCGGTCCCCAGAAGGCCGTCGTCCAGAAGCAGGCCTCCGGCGACCTCGACGGGGACGGCAGGCCGGAGACGGTCGCCGTGGTCCACTGCGACGCCGGCATGGGCACCCCGCCCGACGGCGTCTACGTCCTGACCCAGGCGGCGAACGCCGGGAAGCCGCGCGTGGTGGCCACCCTGATCGCCCCGAAATCCCGGGAGACGGTCACCGAGTTCGCCGTACGCGACGGCGCCGTACTCGCGACAATGCTCGGGTACTCGACCCAGGACGTGCCCAGTTGCTGCCCGGACGTGAAGGAGAGCGCGAAGTGGCAGTGGAAGAACGGCGCGTTCGTCCGCTCCACGCCCGGCAACACCCAGAGCGTCTGACATCCCGGGCCCACCGGCCCGACCGCCCTCAGGCCGCGTCCGGCCCGTACACCTCGACCCGGTCCGCGACCCGCCGCACATGAATGCAGTCGCCGGGACACTCCTTGGCGGAGTCCACCACGTCGACCAGCAGCGGCAGCGGCACGGGCGTCGTGGCGCCCTTGTCCTGCAACAACTCGTCGTCCGGGCTCTTCACATAGGCCAGGCCGTCGATGTCCAGCTCGAAGACCTCGGGGGCGTACTGGACGCAGATCCCGTCGCCGGTACAGAGGTCCTGGTCGATCCAGACCTCCAGCGCCTCGCCGTCGGCCGCGGCCTCGTCCTGCACGGTGATGTCTCCTGTTTCCGCCGGGTGTTGAACATCTTCGACCCTACCTCCGCCCGCCCGGACGACCTTTCTCCGCGATCTCGGGTTTCACACCACGACATGACGGACACTGTCCGCATGGACACTCTCAGTCAGGGGCACGATGGCGGGATTCCGACGGGTTCCGAACCGGTCGCTACGGCAACTCACGTCCGCCGTGAAGGGTTTTGACCAACCCGGCCTTGGAACAGTCGGCTTCTGAATCACGTTGAGTGGGTATCCACTCGGCGTGAGGGAGAGCGCAGGGTGACCGACGACACACCTTGACAGTCTTTGTGATCTAGGGGTTTCAATCGACACCCACCCAGGTAGGGTCTGGAAGCGTCCAGCTCCCCTTGGAGGAGGTGAGGACCGTGGCAGCCCACGACGACGACATGAACCGCGGCATCCGCCCGGGACGAGGGTCCGACGACCCGTCCGGGCAGATTGCCTACCTTGAGCAGGAGATCGCCGTCCTGCGACGTAAGCTCGCCGACTCTCCGCGACACACGAGGATTCTCGAAGAGCGGATCGTCGAGCTGCAGACCAATCTGGCCGGGGTGTCCGCCCAGAACGAGCGACTCGCCAACACTCTCCGTGAGGCCCGCGACCAGATCGTGGCACTCAAGGAAGAGGTCGACCGGCTCGCACAGCCGCCGGCCGGCTTCGGTGTCTTCCTCGTGGCCAACGAGGACGGCACCGCGGACATCTTCACCGGCGGTCGCAAACTCCGGGTGAACGTCAGCCCAAGCGTGGAACTCGAAGAGCTCCGCCGCGGCCAGGAAGTAATGCTCAACGAAGCGCTCAACGTGGTCGAGGCCATGGAGTACGAGCGCGTCGGCGACATCGTCACCCTCAAGGAGATCCTTGAGGACGGCGAACGAGCCCTCGTGGTGGGGCACACCGACGAGGAGCGGGTGGTACGGCTCGCCGAGCCACTGCTGGACATCACCATCCGCCCCGGCGACGCCCTGCTGCTCGAACCCCGTTCCGGCTACGTCTACGAGATCGTCCCGAAGAGCGAGGTCGAAGAGCTCGTCCTCGAAGAGGTCCCCGACATCGGCTACGAGCAGATCGGCGGTCTGGGCGGCCAGATCGAGATGATCCGCGACGCGGTCGAACTGCCGTACCTCTACCCCGACCTCTTCAAGGAGCACGAACTGAGGCCGCCCAAGGGCGTCCTGCTGTACGGGCCCCCCGGATGCGGTAAGACGCTCATCGCCAAGGCCGTCGCCAACTCGCTGGCCAAAAAGGTCGCCGAGGTCACCGGCCAGGCCACTGGCAAGAGCTTCTTCCTCAACATCAAGGGCCCCGAGCTCCTCAACAAGTACGTCGGTGAGACCGAGCGGCAGATCCGCCTCGTCTTCCAGCGTGCGCGTGAGAAGGCCAGCGAGGGTACCCCCGTCATCGTCTTCTTCGACGAGATGGAGTCCCTCTTCCGCACCCGTGGTTCCGGTGTCAGCTCGGACGTGGAGAACACCATCGTCCCCCAGCTGCTCGCCGAGATCGACGGCGTGGAAGGCCTGCAGAACGTGGTCGTCATCGGCGCCTCGAACCGCGAGGACATGATCGACCCCGCCATCCTGCGCCCCGGCCGCCTGGACGTGAAGATCAAGATCGAGCGTCCCGACGCCGAGGCCGCCAAGGACATCTTCGCCAAGTACCTCACCGAGCGCCTCCCGCTCCACCCCGACGACGTCGGCGAGCACAACGGCGACAAGACCACCACCGTCCAGAGCATGATCCAGACGGCCGTGGAACACATGTACACGGAATCCGAGGAGAACCGCTTCCTGGAGGTCACCTACGCCAACGGTGACAAGGAAGTCCTCTACTTCAAGGACTTCAACTCCGGCGCCATGATCGAGAACATCGTGGGCCGGGCCAAGAAGATGGCCATCAAGGACTTCCTCGACCAGAAGCAGAAGGGCATCCGCGTCTCGCACCTCCTCCAGGCGTGCGTGGACGAGTTCAAGGAGAACGAGGACCTGCCCAACACCACCAACCCGGACGACTGGGCCCGGATCTCCGGAAAGAAGGGCGAGCGGATCGTCTACATCCGTACGCTCATCACCGGGAAGCAGGGCGCCGACACCGGACGCTCCATCGACACGGTGGCGAACACCGGTCAGTACCTGTAAAAAGCAGGGTGGCTGCGGGTGCCCTCGGCGGGTACCCGCAGCCAACTGTTTTTCAGGCCATGACCGCGACAAGGGGCGCGCAAGGCAATGACGCAAATGATCTCCCCACCAGCGCAAAGCCGTTCTAGGCTCTTCGGTACCGCCGAGTCGCGCAGTGCGGGGACGGGCACCGCACACGCACCGGAGCGCCAGCGGTACTTGAGCGGCGCCCCCGACCGAGGGCGCCGCCGGGCAAGGAGGGCCGCATGACCGTACGGCGAGTAATGGGCATCGAGACGGAGTACGGGATCTCCGTCCCCGGCCACCCCAACGCCAATGCCATGCTCACCTCGTCCCAGATCGTCAACGCCTACGCGGCGGCGATGCACCGGGCCCGGCGGGCCCGCTGGGACTTCGAGGAGGAGAATCCGCTGCGTGACGCGCGAGGCTTCGACCTCGCCCGGGAGGCCGCCGACTCCACCCAGCTCACCGACGAGGACATCGGCCTCGCCAATGTCATCCTCACCAACGGCGCGCGCCTCTACGTCGACCACGCACACCCGGAGTACAGCTCCCCCGAAGTCACCAACCCCATGGACGCCGTCCTGTGGGACAAGGCCGGCGAGCGCATCATGGCGGAGGCGGCCGAGCGGGCCGCCCAACTCCCCGGCGCCCAGCCGATCCACCTCTACAAGAACAACACCGACAACAAGGGCGCCTCCTACGGCACGCACGAGAACTATCTGATGAAGCGGGAGACCCCCTTCTCGGACATCGTGCGCCACCTGACGCCCTTCTTCGTCTCCCGACAGGTCGTCACCGGAGCCGGACGCGTGGGCATCGGCCAGGACGGGCACGAGCACGGCTTCCAGCTCAGCCAGCGCGCCGACTACTTCGAGGTCGAGGTCGGCCTGGAGACCACCCTCAAGCGCCCGATCATCAACACCCGCGACGAACCGCACGCGGACGCCGAGAAGTACCGCCGCCTGCACGTGATCATCGGCGACGCGAACCTCTCCGAGATCTCGACGTATCTGAAGCTCGGCACCACGGCCCTGGTCCTCTCCATGATCGAGGACGGCTTCATCGCGGTGGACCTGGCCGTGGACCAACCGGTCCGCACCCTCCACCAGGTCTCCCACGACCCCACCCTCAAGCGCCTGGTCACCCTCCGCAGCGGCCGGACACTCACCGCGGTCCAGTTGCAGATGGAGTACTTCGAGCTGTCCCGCAAGTACGTCGAGGAGCGCTACGGCTCCGACGCGGACGACCAGACCAAGGACGTCCTCGCCCGCTGGGAGGACACGCTCAACCGCCTGGAGAACGACCCGATGAGCCTGGCCGGCGAGCTGGACTGGGTCGCCAAGCGGGAGCTCATGGAGGGCTACCGGCGCCGGGACGACCTCGACTGGGACGCGGCCCGGCTGCAGCTGGTCGACCTCCAGTACGCGGACGTACGGGCCGAGAAGGGCCTCTACAACCGTCTGGTGGCCCGCGGTCGCATCAAGCGGCTGCTGGACGAGGACACGGTCGAGCGGGCGCGTACGTCGCCGCCGGAGGACACGCGCGCGTACTTCCGCGGGCGCTGCCTGGAGCAGTACGCCGACGACGTCGCGGCGGCCTCATGGGACTCCGTGATCTTCGACCTCCCGGGCCGGGACTCGCTCCAGCGCGTCCCAACCCTGGAACCGCTTCGCGGAACGCGTAATCACGTCAAGGAGCTCCTGGACCGCTGTCGTACGGCGGAAGACCTGGTCAGGGTCCTGTCGGGCGGCTGACCGGAACCTTGGGTCCGGGGCGCCGGACAGGGTGGAATGTCCGGTGGCCGGGAATCATCGAGGTGGCCGCCGTACGTTGTAGGAACTGCGGGGCCGATGTCAGTCCCTGCAAGTAGGGTCTGATCAAGAACGTCGAACCGAGCGGGGTGAGGGTTATGGCGACCAAGGACACCGGCGGCGGACAGCAGAAGGCGACGCGCTCCACGGAGGAGGTCGAAGAGCAGGCCGTTGAGACGGAGGCCACGGACGACCTCAAGGAGCGCCACGAGAAGCTGAGCGACGATGTCGACTCCGTCCTGGACGAGATCGACGACGTCCTGGAGGAGAACGCAGAGGACTTCGTGCGTTCCTTCGTTCAGAAGGGCGGCCAGTAGGCCGCTCTACCCTTCGATTCGAAGGTGGACGGGGTGGCGTGGTGGCGCGCGAGTCGAAGATGAAGTGCTGCGTGCGGTGCGGCGAGACCAAGCCGCACGCAGTCTTCGCATCCGGGCGTACGAATCGCGTGCGATTCGGGGCGAGCCGGCCGCGTTCTGAGCGGCATGGGAATGCCTCCGCCGTTCATGTGGATCACTCCCATCAGACGGGTAGGGTCCGTGGCGTACTGTGCTTCAACTGCAATTCGGCCATCGGCAAGTTGGGAGATGATCCCGACGCTGTTCGTCGGGCTGCCGCCTACTTGGAAGGATCCTCGTGGAAGCCAACACTCGTAGCACCGGGCGTCTACCAGCTGCCTTCCTGACGCCTGGGTCGTCGTCCTTCATGGACTTCCTCTCTGATCATCAGCCGGAGATGCTCCCGGGCAACCGGCAGCTGCCGCCCACCCAGGGTGTCATCGAGGCCCCGCACGGCACGACCATCGTCGCCGTCACGTTCCCCGGCGGCGTGGTGCTCGCCGGTGACCGACGGGCCACCATGGGCAATGTCATCGCACAGCGGGACATCGAGAAGGTCTTCCCGGCGGACGAGTACTCGGCCGTCGGTATCGCCGGCACCGCCGGCCTCGCCGTCGAGATGGTCAGGCTCTTCCAGCTGGAGCTGGAGCACTTCGAGAAGGTCGAAGGCGCCCAACTCTCCTTGGAGGGCAAGGCGAACCGACTGTCCACCATGATCCGTTCCAACCTCGGCATGGCCATGCAGGGCCTCGCCGTGGTCCCGCTCTTCGCCGGCTTCGACGTGGACCGCGGCGTCGGCCGCATCTTCTCCTACGACGTGACGGGCGGCCGTTCCCAGGAGCACGGCTACGCGGCCACCGGCTCCGGCTCGGTCTTCGCCCGCAGCGCCATGAAGAAGCTCTTCCACGACGGACTGACCGAGTCCGAGGCCACGACCCTCGTGGTGCAGGCCCTCTACGACGCCGCTGACGACGACTCGGCGACCGGTGGTCCCGATGTGGCCCGCCGGATCTACCCGATCGTCACCGTGATCACCGAGGACGGCTTCCGCCGGCTCACCGACGACGAGTCCTCCGAGATCGCCGCCTCGATCCTGGAGCGGCGACTGCAGCAGCCCGACGGCCCGCGCGCCGCGCTGCTCTGACCGCGGGCCCGTTCTCATCAAGGTGATCCAGTGACTTCGACGGAACTTTAAAGAGAGGGACGGATACCGGTGTCGACGCCGTTCTATGTCTCACCCCAGCAGGCCATGGCCGACCGGGCGGAGTACGCCCGCAAGGGCATCGCCCGTGGCCGCAGCCTGGTCGTGCTGCAGTTCGCCGACGGCATTGTCTTCGTCGGCGAGAACCCGTCCCGTGCGCTGCACAAGTTCAGCGAGATCTACGACCGGATCGGGTTCGCGGCCGCCGGAAAATACAACGAGTACGAGAACCTGCGGATCGGCGGCGTCAGGTACGCCGACATGCGCGGTTACACCTACGACCGGGCGGATGTGACCGCCCGCGGTCTCGCCAACGTCTACGCCCAGACGCTCGGCACGATCTTCTCCAGTGCGGCCGAGAAGCCGTACGAGGTGGAGCTGGTCGTCGCCGAGGTCGGGGACACGTCCGACGGCGACCAGATCTACCGGTTGCCGCACGACGGTTCGATCGTGGACGAGCACGGCTCGGTCGCGGTCGGCGGCAACGCGGAGACGATCAGCAGCTATCTGGACCAGCGCCACCGCGACGGCATGACCCTCGCGGAGGCGCTCAAGCTGGCCGTGCAGTCCCTGTCCCGCGACACGAACGGCAGCGAGCGGGAGATCCCCGCCGAGCGCCTGGAGGTCGCGGTGCTGGACCGTACCCGCCCGCAGGCCCGCAAGTTCAAGCGCATCGTCGGCGGCGAGCTGTCCCGGCTGCTCGACGGTGGCAACGCGGACGCCTCGTCGGAGTCCGACGACGCCGAGGACGAGGACGACGCCGAGAAGTGAGTCGGGGTTCGCCCAGTCACTGGCCCCTCGTGCGCCCCAGCCGGTCACCGGCTGGGGCGCACGGCGTAGCAGAGGGCGTCAGAGGCCGCTCGGCGGCGCTGTGGAACCTCGTACGACCAGTTCCACCGGGATGTCCCCCTCTTCCGGCACACGGCCGTCCAGGACCGCCAGGAGGGCCCGCATGCCGTGTTCGCCGAAGAGCTCGGCGTCGAGGCGGACCGTGGTCAGTTCCGGGTCGATGGCAGTGGCCAGGGCCAGGTCGTCGAGGCCGGTGATCGACACGTCCTCCGGGATGCGCAGGCCCAGGCGGCGGGCGGCCTTGTAGGCGCCGGCGGCGAGTTTGTCGTCGTCGCAGACCAGGGCGGTGGGCCGGGGACCCGGCGCCGAGAGGGCGGCCTCGGCGGCGGTCAGGGCGCCTTCGATCGAGATGGGGGCGCGGATCGTACGGATCGTGGTGCCCTCGAACTCGCCCACCCGTGCGGCCAGTTCACGCGCGCGTACCTCGAAGGTCCAGGACGGGATGTCCGCGGCGAGGTGGAGGAAGCGGCGGTGGCCCAGGGTGAGCAGGTGCTCGGCGACCTGGCGGACGCCGTCGGCGATGTCCAGGTTGACGGTCGCGGCGCCGAGGCTGCCCTCAGGGTCGCTGTCGAGCATCACCAGGGGCAGCTGGTCGCCGCGGATCGCGGTGAGGGCGTCGGCGGCCATGGAGGAGGCGATGACGCCGTCCAGGGCGGCCTGCGCGGAGGCGAAGGGGTCTCGGGCGGGGCCGATGCCCTCGGGGGAGGGGTAGAGGACCACGCCGAAGCCGTGTTCGGCGGCGAGGCGGGCGGCGCCGGTGTAGACGCCGGCGAAGAACTCCGTGGTCAGCGCGGGGACGACCAGGAGGACGGTACGGGTGCGTCCCAGCCTGAGATTGCGGGCCGCGAGGTTGGGGCGGTACCCCAGGTCGCGTGCGGCCTCCCGGACGCGTTCGGCGGTGGTCTCCGAGACGCGGCCCCGCCACTTGTCGCCGAGCACCAGCGAGACCGCGGCCTGGGACACCCCCGCGGCCCGGGCGACGTCGCGGCTCGTGGGGCGGGTGCTGCCTCGTGCCACCGTGGGACTGCTCCTTCGGCTGTGCTCCGTCTGGACTCGTGAACAGGGCACATGGTACGTATGACAGTGGAAGTTATACGTAAAACGTGAGGGTGGGGCATGGCCGTGGGATATCTGGAGATCCTCAGGGCGAGACACGCCACTCGTCTGCTGGTGGGCACGCTGGTCGGCCGGCTGCCGAACGCCACCGCCGCGATCGCGATCGTGCTGTTCATCCGTGCGGAGGGCGGCACGTACAGCCTCGCCGGGGCACTGGCGGCCGTCTACGGCGTCGCCAACGCCGTCGGGCAGCCCCTCCTCGGCCGGCTGGTGGACATCCACGGACAGCCGCGTGTGCAGCTGCCCGCCGCGGTCCTGTCGGCCCTCGCGATGACCGTCTTCGCCTGCTGGGGAACC